>NZ_JBFBFU010000011.1:0-262470 GCF_040684355.1 Kitasatospora sp. NPDC091276
GTTGACTTTTGGCACGCTGTTGAGTTCTCAAGGAACGGACACTTCCTTCGGACCGCCTTCCAGCGGGCCCTCCGGGCGCTTCGTTCTTTCGTGTTCCCAGCTTACCAGATGTTTTCCGCCCCGTTTCCGGCGCTTCGTTCATCCAACTCGCTGGCGTCTTCTGCGGCTTGACGCCCCGTCCGACGTTTCAAACTCTATCCGATCCCAGCTCCGAAAAGCGAATCGACCGCAATCCAATAAAACGAACACGCCGAATAGGAACCAAGCCGCGACAAGACGCGACCCAGCCCGAACCGGGAAATGGTGTTTCAAGAGGATTGGCCGCCCCGGGACCGTCCGCGCCGATGCGTGTCCGGTGCTCCCTGCCGAGCGACTAGAGAACACTACCCCTGGTCGGCGTCGCGGGCAAGCCGCTGCCGGGGACGGTCCGGGTGCAGAGTGCGCGGCCGACTTTCACGTACTCGCCGTTGGGGTGGTCGTTGCCGGCCACCCAGTGGCGGGCGGTGGCCTCGTCGCGGCCGCCGTCGCGGTGGCGGCGGAGCAGGCGCTCCTCGCGGAGGGCGTCGTCGGTGTCCACGTACCAGAGTTCACGCAGCAGGCGGCGGGCCTCCGGCCACGGGGTGTCGGTGGAGGCGAGGTAGTTGCCCTCGGTGATGACGAGGCGGGTGTGCGGGCGGACGACGTGGCGGGCGGCGACCGGTTCGTCGAGGGTGCGGTCGAAGTCGGGGGCGTAGATGTCCTGGAAGCGGTCGGCGGCGATGCGGCGCAGCAGGGCGACGTAGCCGTGGGCGTCGAAGGTGGCGGGGGCGCCCTTGCGGTGGGTCAGGGCGAGGCGGTCCAGTTGGGCGGCGGACAGGTGGAAGCCGTCGAGTGGGACGTACGCGGCGCTGCCGGGGCCCTCGGCGCGTTCGATCTCGGCGACCAGGTGCCGGGCCAGGGTGGACTTGCCGGCGGCGGGCGGGCCGGCAAGTCCGAGGATCGTGCGGGCGTTGCTGCCCGGGCCCCGGAGGAAGCCGAGGGCGAGGGCGGTGAGGCGGTCCTCGTTCATGGCCGCACCCTACTCACCGTCGGCACGGGCCTCACCGCTCGGCGAGGGCGGGCACCTCCAGGGTGAGGGTGCCGGCGTCGGCGTCGAGGACGGCGGGGACGCCGAGCGGGACGGTCAGGGTGGAGGGGCAGTGGCCGAAGCCGAGTTCCCAGATGACGGGTATGCCGAGCGGGCCGAGGCGGTCGAGCATGACGTCCCGGACGCGGTCGAGCCGTCCGCAGCCGTCCCAGGAGCCGAGTGCGATGCCGGCGACCCCGTCGAACGCACCGGAGCGCAGGAACTGGGTGAGGAGCCGGTCGAGCTGGTACGGCTGCTCGTGGACGTCCTCCAGGATCAGGATGCCGCCGGCGTAGGAGGGCCGGGCGGCGGGCGTGCCGCGCTCGGCCGCGAGGACGTGGAGGCAGCCGCCCGCGGTGACGCCCCGGGCGCGGCCGGGGACGAGGGCGGTGGCGGTCGGTGAGGTGAGCACGGTGGTGGCCGTGGGCTCGAAGAGGGTGCGGCGCAGGTGGTCGGCGGTCGGTCCGTCGGTGATGAAGGAGCCGGCCGCGCTCATCGGCCCGTAGAGGGTGGCGATGCCGAGCCGCTGGGCGAAGGCCTCCTGGAGGGAGGAGACGTCGCTGAAGCCGATGAACGGCTTGGGCGGGACGGCGCGCATGGCGTCCCAGTCGAGCAGGTCGACCATGCGGTGGACGCCGTAGCCGCCACGGGCGCAGATGACGGCGTCGACGGTGGGGTCGAGCCAGGCGGACTGGAGGTCGGCGGCGCGGTCGGCGTCGGTGCCGGCGAGGTAGCCGAGGGTGGGGTGGGCGTCGAGGACGTGCGGGGCGACGGTGACCCGCAGGCCCCAGGAGCGGAGGACCGCGCAGCCGTCGGTGAGCCGCTGGGAGTCGATCGGGCCGCTGGGGGCGACGACGGCGATGTGGTCGCCGGGGCGCAGGTGCGGCGGGCGGGTCAGACCCTGGCCGGGCGTGGTCGGGTGCTGGTCCATGGTCCGGGACGCCTTTCGGGGGAGGCCGGGTACGGGCGGCCTCGGCGTGGTCGAGGCCGCCCGGTGACGATATGCCCCCGTGTCGACGGGCCGATGTCCGCGAGCCGACGTCTTCGGGCCGAAGGTGCCCCGAAGGTGCGCCGGAGGTGCGGGGCGGTTCTTCAGATCGCCCCCATCACCTTCCTGACCTCGTCGAGGGTGGCGTCGGCGACGGCGTTGGCGCGTTCGGCCCCGTCGCGCAGGACCTGGCGCAGGTGGCCTCGGTCGGCGGCGAGTTCGGCGCGGCGGGCACGCAGGGGGCGGAGGTACTCGTTGACGGAGTCGGTGACGGTGCGTTTGAGCGCGGCGGCCCCGCCGTCGCCGATTTCCTCGGCGATCTCCTCGGGTGCGCGGTCCTGGCAGAGCGCGGCGAGCAGGATGAGGCCGGAGACCTCGGGCCGGTTGGCCGGGTCGTAGTCGATCCGGCGGTCGGCATCGGTCCTGGCGCCGCGGATGATCCGGGCGGTCTCGTCCTCGGTCGCGCCGAGGGGGACGGAGTTGCCCCGGCTCTTGCTCATCTTGCCGCCGTCGGTGCCGAGCAGCAGCGGGGCGTCGGAGAGCAGTGCGCGGGGGGTGGGGAAGACGGCGCCGCCGTCGGCGTGCGGGTAGCGCTCGTTGAAGCGGCGGGCGATGGTGCGGGCGACTTCGAGGTGGGGCAGCTGGTCCTGGCCGACCGGGACGAGGTTCGCCTTGCAGAAGAGGATGTCGGCGGCCTGGTGGGCGGGGTAGGTGAACATCAGCCCGTTGACGGCGGACTGGCGGGAGTGCGCGATCTCGTCCTTGACGGTGGGGTTGCGGTTCAGTTCGGCGACGCTGACCAGGCTGAGGAAGGGCAGCAGCAGTTGGTTGAGGGCGGGGACGGCGCTGTGCGCGAAGATCGTGGCGCGGTCGGGGTCGAGGCCGGCCGCGAGGTAGTCGAGAACGAGGTTCTCGGTGTGCTCGGCGAGCCGGTCGGCGATGTCCCGGTCGGTGATGACCTGGTAGTCGGCGATCACGACGAACATCTCGACGCCCTGGTTCTGGAGCTGGACGCGGTTGTGCAGGGTGCCGAAGTAGTGGCCGAGGTGCAGCGGTCCGGTGGGGCGGTCCCCGGTGAGGACGCGGTGGCCGGCCGGGTCGGCGGTGAAGGTGGCGGTGGTGGCCACGGACGGGGTCGTCGGGGTGGTCGCGGTCGTCTCGGTGGTCATCGGGTTTCTCCTCGGTACGGCGGTGGTGGCGGCCGTCCGGGGCGGGGGCCCGTTCCGTGGGAAACGCGAAAGGGCCGTCCATTCCGGACGGCCCTGGTCAAGCGGGTGGGGTGGCCGTCCCTCAGGACGGCCACCAGCACTGGCCCGCGTAGAGCTTCATGCGGTCGAGGATAGCGTCGGTGCCCGGCGGCGTGGTCGGCTTTCGGCGCTCCGGTCCTCCCGGTCCTCCCGGTCCTCTCAGTCCTCGACGACCAGCGCGGGGGTGTCCTTGCGCAGCGTCTCGCCGCGGAAGAACTCCGGCCGGGCCAGCCCGTAGCAGGTCATCAGGACGGCGCCGAGCAGCAGGATGCCGACGCCGATGACGAACACCGAGCCGATGCCGAAGACGGCGCCGCTGCCGTAGTCCGGGTTCCAGGCGTCGGTGAGGGTCTGCAGGAAGACCCCGCTCAGCAGCACGCCGCCGAGCAGCGGGGCGATGCCCTTGAGGAACAGGTCGCGGGGGCCGGTGCGCAGCGAGCGGCGGAAGTACCAGACGCAGGCGAACGCGGTCAGCGCGTAGTAGAAGCAGATCATCAGGCCGAGCGCCAGGATGGTGTCCTGGACGACGTTCTCGCTGATCAGGCTCATGCCGACGTAGAAGACGGCGGTGGCGATGCCGGCCGCGACGGTGGCGTACCCGGGGGTGCGGAAGCGCGGGTGGACGGCGCCGAAGCGCGGCGGCACGGCACGGTAGGCGCTCATCGCGAGCAGGGTGCGGGCCACCGGGATGAAGGTGGTCTGGAGGCTGGCGGCGGCGCTGGCGACGACGGCCAGGAAGAGCAGGACGCTCCACGGCGAGCCGAGGACCGGGCGGGCGAGCGCGGCGAAGACGTTGTCGGAGGTCTCCGGGTTGCTGAGGCCGGAGCCGGTGGAGCCGACGCCCGCGAACATCTGGGCGGAGATCGCGACCAGCAGGTACGAGCCGACCAGGGTGACCATGGAGACCATCGCGGCGCGGCCAGGGGTCTTGGCACTGCCGAGGGTCTCCTCGTTCATGGTGAGACAGGTGTCCCAGCCCCAGTACATGAAGATCGACAGCGACAGGCCGGCGGTGAAGGCGCTGAAGGAGCTGACCTGGAGCGGGTTGAGCCAGGAGAACGAGAAGCCGATCGAGTCGGGCAGGTCGCCGGCGGCGGCCTTGCCGATGGCGATGGCCGAGAAGAGCACCAGCACGGCGAGTTGGAGGCCGACCAGGCTGTACTGGAACCACTTGGTGGCGGTCATCCCCCGGTAGCTCATCGCGGTGGCGCCGGCGATCAGCAGGACGACGGTGAGCAGGTGGACGGCCTGGTTCTGGTCGAGTTCGGCGACCCAGCTCCTGCCGGTCATCTCGCCGAGCATCAGGTAGAGGAAGTCGGTCGCGACCCCGGCCAGGTTGGACAGCACGATGATGGTCGCGACGGTCAGGCCCCAGCCGGCCATCCAGCCGACCCGGGGGCCGAAGGCCTTGACCGTCCAGGTGAAGGACGTGCCGCAGTCCGGGAAGTCCTTGTTCAGCTCCTTGTAGGCGAACGCGACGAGCAGCATCGGCAGGAAGCCGGCCAGGAACACGGCGGGCATCTGGACGCCGACCGCGGTGACGGTCGGCCCGAGTGTCGCGGTCAGGCAGTAGACCGGGGCGACCGTGGAAACGCCCAGGACCACACTGCCCAGCAGGCCCACCGAGTTGCCCCGTAGACCCTTGTCCCCCGCTCCCCCAGCTGTCCCCTGGTCGGGGACTCCACCACTGATGCCACTGACCGGGGCACCCTGCGGAGCGCCGGGCGCCATTGCCCGGCCGCTGCTTCCGTGCTCTGAGAGCTGCTGATCAAACACCAGCGCACCCTAGGCGCGAGCATGGAAGGTTGAGTAGACCAACCCTTGGTGATCTAAACCACTTGCTTCGATTCGTTCTCGACGAAGGCCATCAAGGTGCAGCATTAACGGCGTGCTAAGCGGTGTACCTTAGTTTCAAAGGATCAGGGTCAAGAGAATTTCTCCCTTATGTCAAGGTTTGAGATGGTTCACCCCCAGCCCGGACGGGTCACCACGCCCCCCTCGGACGCTTCGGATAGGTTTGCCTCACCTAACCTCGATTCGAAGGAGCGTCGCGTGGCCCCCCACTCCGACGACCTGGTCCTCGTCCCCCGCACCCCCTCCCGCCGCAGGTTCCTCTCCGCCGGGATCGCCGGCGGGGCGGTCCTCGGCCTCGGCGGACTGCTCACCGCCTGCGGCAGCTCCGGCGGCTCGGGCGGCAACGGCGGCTCCGGCGGCGCGACCCCCGGCACCGGCGGCGCATCGCCCGACCAGAAGTCGGTCAAGCAGGGCGGCGACGACTACGCCACCGTGATCGAGAAGATGAAGGGCTTCGGCACCGACGCCGCCCCCGGCGTCTACCCGCGCACCGTCAAGCACGCCATGGGCGAGACCGTCATCCCCGCCAAGCCCACCCGGGTCGTGGTCCTGGACACCGGCGAACTCGACAACGTCGTCGCACTCGGCATCCAGCCGGTCGGCATCGTCTACACCGACGGCTCCAAGTCCCTGCCGTCCTACCTCAAGGACAAGGCCGGCAACCCGGCCAACGTCGGCACCATCAACAGCCTCAACCTGGAGGCCATCGCCGCGCTCAAGCCCGACCTGATCCTCGGCAGCCAGCTGCGCGCCCAGGACCAGTACACGCAGCTTTCCAAGATCGCGCCGACCGTCTTCTCGCTGCGCCCCGGCTACCCCTGGAAGCAGAACTTCCAGCTCAACGCCAGCCCGTTCGGCCTGGAGGCCGAGGCCAAGACCCAGCTCGACGCGTACCAGGCGGCCGCCACCGCGATCGGCGCCAAGCTCGGCGACAAGCGGCCCACCATCACGCCGCTGCGCTTCATGCCCGGCCGGACCCGGCTGTACGCCGAGCTGTCCTTCATCGGCACCATCCTCACCGACGTCCCGCTGCCGCAGCCCAAGATCGAACAGGTCAAGGAACTCGCGGTGGAGGTCAGCCCGGAGCAGATCGACAAGGCCGACGCCGACTGGATCTTCTACGGCGTGTACGGCAGCCCCAGCTCCACCAACCAGGACGCGGTGCTTGGCGGCGCGCTCTGGAAGACCCTCGGCGCGGTCAAGTCCGGTCAGGCCCGGCCGGTTTCGGACGAGACCTGGTTCCTCGGGCTCGGTGTCATGGCCGCCAACGCGGTGCTCGCCGACCTCAAGGGCTTCGTCGCGCCCGGCACTTGAGTCGACACGGGGCGTAGGGGCGGGCAGTGGTCTCGCGCACACCCCCGGAGTTGACTCTTGGAGCTGGTCGCGCGGTGCGGGAGGATCATCCGGACCGTCCGCCGAAGGGCCCGTGCCGATGACCTCGCTCCACCCCGCCGCAACCGACCCGTCCCTGCCCGGCCCGCCCGGGGGCAGCGCCGGATCCGCGCCCCCGCACGCCGCGCGCTGCTCCATCGCGACGGCCGCCGAGACCGGCCCGGCCGGCGCTCCGGGCGCCGCCCCGTCCGGCACGGTCGGCGGGCCGCGCCAGGCGGGCGGCTCACGCCACGACTCGGTTCCGCAGCCGCGCGGACGGGAGGACGGCGCGGAGAACGGCGGACTCGCGGCGGGGGGCGAGGCGGCTGCGGACGATCCGACCACCTCGCGGCTGCGGGCGGCGCTCGCCGACCGGCTGCGGGCCGCCCGCGCCCAAGGCCGCTCGGTCGCCGACCTGGCGGCCGCGTGCCGGCGACCGGCCACGGAGGTCCGGGCGCTGCTCGGCGAGAGCGCCGAGGACGGCGAGGACGAGGACGGGGACGGCGGGGTCCGTGAGGGCGGGGTCCGTGAGGGCGGCGCGGGCGTTCAGCATCGTGAAGACGTTCCGGGTGGTGAGGCCGAGGCCGTGGGCGGGCGGGCCGGGACCGGGGCAGGCCGGTTCGGTCGACCGACCGTCGCGCCCGAGGGCGACCGGGCCGTACCCGTGCGGCGCGCGGCGCGCGAGGAACTCCGGACCGCCGGATCCCGGCGCCCCGCGCCCTCGCGCCGACTGCGCCGGATGCACCCGCAGGCCGACGCGACCGGGCAGGGGGCGGCCGCACGGGAGACGGCCGCGACCTCCGCCGCTCTCCCGGCCGAGGTCCGGGCGGCAGCCGCACCCGGTTCGGGTGAACCCATCGGAGGCACCGGGGCGGTGACGGCGCCATCGGGCGCCGACCCCGAGGCGGCGCGGGCCGAGACACCGCTCGGCATCCTGATCGGCGGCAGCCCGAACCAGCCCGAGGCCGTCGGCCGCCCGGAGGAGCGGGCGCCGATCCGGGTGACGGCGGAACCGGTCCGGATCGGCCGCGGCACCAGCCTGATCGTGCTGCCCTCCTGGCGCCCCGCCATCGCCGTCTCGGTGCCGACCGAGCAACTGCTGTCCGCCACCGGGCTCGCCTTCGAGCAGCTGACCGACGCGCAGCTGACCGTGCTGATGAACCCCTGCGCGCTGCACGACCGGGAGCTGGACCTGCACGGCTGGGAATCCGGCCCGGGCGGGCGGGCACGACGCGGCGGGCGCCCGTAGGGGCGTCCGCTCGTAGCAGCGTGTGGTCGCAGCAGCGCGCGGGCAGGGCCCGTCGGCAACGGTCGTAGCAGCGCGCGTTCAGGGGCCGCCGGCAACGGCCAGGGGACGGCAGCCGGGAGATCGCGGTCGACCGGGCGTCGGGGAGCGGTCGGCGGGCGGCCGTCAGCGGCTGGCCGGGGCGTTCGGGATGAAGCCGAGGTCGACGGGTACCGGGGGGCGCCCGTCGACGGCCCAGCCCTCGCGGACGGCGGCCAGCAACTCCGGCAGCCGGGGCGGCCAGAGCGCGTCGGCGTTCTCGTCCGCCAGGTCGGCCGGGGTCCACCAGCGCCAGTCGAGGATCCGGTCCTCGGCGTGCACCGCGCTGACGTCACCGACCGGGCCGCGGTGCGGTCCGCCCGTGAGGTAGATGTGCTCGTGCTGACGGACCGGGGTGCCGTGCCAGGTGAAGTCGTGCTCCCAGGTGCAGAGCAGCGGGCCCGGTTCGAGGTCGCTCCAGCCCGTCTCCTCCCAGAGTTCGCGCCGGGCGCCGGTCCACGGGGTCTCGCCGGGCTCCAGCCCGCCGCCCGGCATGGTCCAGTGGACGCCGACCTCGTCGTTGTCCGAACGGAGCAGGAAGACCGAGCCGTCCTCGTCCAGGACCACCGTGCGAGCCGCCCGCCGGGGGACACGCCTACGGAGTCTCAGCAGATTTCGCATCGGATCACTCTCCCAGCACCCGGCCGGGCCGTCGAGCGGGTTTGACGCGCCGAAAGCCGCCGACGCCTCCCCGCCCGGGCCTTACCCTGACGGCCATGCCCGTACCCGCGATCCTCTTCCCCGCCGACCCGCTCAACCCGCGCCGGCCCGACCCGCACTTCGCCTGGGAGGCCAGGCTGCTGCGGGAGTTGGGCGGCGAGCACCACCTGGTCGACCACGACGCGCTGCTCACCGGGCACGCCGAGCAGGCGGTCCGACGGGTGCCGCAGGACCGGGGTCCGCTCTGGTACCGGGGCTGGATGCTTCCGTCCGCCCGCTACGCCGGCTTCGCCGCCGCGCTCGCCGCGCGCGGCTGCGCCCTGCTGACCAGCCCGGCCGGCTATGCGACGGCACACGAACTGCCGGGCTGGTACGGCGTGTTCGAGGGGGCGACCCCGCCCAGCGCGTGGATCCCCGCCGCCGCTGCCGCGGTGCCCGGGCCGGAAGAGCTGGCGGCCGCCGCGGCCCGGCTCGGCGGGATCGGGCCGGCGATCGTCAAGGACTACGTGAAGTCGCGCAAGCACGAGTGGCACGAGGCCTGCTACGTCCCCGAGTTGGCCGATCTGACGAGCGTCGGACGCGTGGTGGCGCGGTTCGTCGAGCTCCAGGGCGATTTCCTGACCGGCGGGGTGGTGCTGCGGCGGTACGAGGAGTTCGAGCCGCTGGCCGACGGGCCGGGCGGCAGCTCGGGTGACGACTCGGGTGACGACTCGGGCAAAGGATCGGGCGAAGGATCGGGCGAAGGGCCGGATGGAGGGTCGGATGACCGTTCGGGCCGTGGGAGCGGGCGGGCCGTGGAGGCGCGGGTGTGGTGGCTGGACGGCGAACCCGTCCTGGTCGGGCCGCACCCCGACGCGCCTCACCACGATGTCGAACCCGACCTCACCGGCGTCCGCCCCCTGGTCCGGATGCTCGGCTGCCGCTTCGTCACCACCGACCTCGCCAACCGGGCCGACGGCTCCGGCTGGCGCGTGGTCGAGGTCGGCGACGGACAGGTCAGCGACCTGCCGCGCGGGATCGACGCCACCGGCCTGCTGGCCTCGCTGATCGCCGCCTGACGATCAGCCTGACGGGCCGCCGGCGACGGTCCGCCAGACTGATCGCGGGCAGTCGGCTACCCGGCGGCGACGGCCTCGACCGCCGGGTGGCCGTCCGCGATGAACGCCTGCCAGAGCCGGGCGTACGTGCCGCCCCGGGCGAGCAGCTCGGTGTGCGTGCCGTCCTCGACCACCCGGCCGTGGTCCAGCACGACGACCCGGTCTGCGCGCTCGGCGGTGGTCAGCCGGTGGGCGATGACCAGCGTGGTGCGGCCACCGCTGAGCCGGTCCGCGGCCTGGTTGACCGCCGCCTCGGTGGCCAGGTCGAGCGCCGCGGTCGCCTCGTCGAGCAGCAGGACGTCCGGATCGACCAGCTCGGCCCGGGCCAGCGCGATCAACTGCCGCTGGCCGGCCGAGAGGTTGCGGCCGCGACCCGCGACCTCGTGGTCGTAGCCGCCGGACAGCCGGACGATCATGTCGTGCGCACCGACCGCCCGGGCCGCCGCCTCCACCTCGGCCGGCGAGGCGTCGGGCCGGCCGTACGCGATCGCCTCGCGCACCGTGCCCGCGAACAGGTACGCCTCCTGCGGCACCACGCCCAGCCGGTGGCGGTACTGCGCCAGGTCGAAGCGGGTGAGGTCGACCCCGTCCACCCGCACGGTGCCCTCCGTCGCGTCGTAGAACCGGGCGACCAGCTTCACCAGCGTCGACTTGCCGGCGCCGGTCTCGCCCACCAGCGCCACCGTCTGCCCGGCCGGAATGTGCAGGTCCACACCGGTCAGCACGTTCGGGGCGCCGTCCGCACCGCCGTTGTAGGCGAAGCCGACGCCCTCGAAGGAGATCTCGCCGCGCAGCCCCTCGGGCACCGGCACGGGGTCGGCCGCCTCGGCCGTGGCGGTCGGGGTGCGCAGCAGCTCCCGGATCCGGCCGAGACCCACCGAAGCCTGCTGGTAGCCGTCGAACACCTGGGACAGCTGGTTGACCGGTGCGAAGAACAGATCGATGTACAGCAGGTACGCGACCAGCGCGCCGACCGTCAGCGTCCCGGCGTCGACCCGGGCCGCGCCCACGATCAGCACCAGCGCGGCGGCCACGCTGGAGAGGAACTGGACGAACGGGAAGTACAACGAGATGTACAGCTGCGCGCGCACCCGGGCCTCGCGGTAGGCGACGCCCCGGGCGACGAAGCGGTCCGTGTTGGTGTCCAGGCGGCGGAAGGCCTGGACGATCCGCATGCCCGCCACGTTCTCCTGGAGGTCGGCGTTGACGGTGCTGATGAGGTCCCGGGACAACTCGTACTGGTCCCTGGACTTCCGGCGGAACACCAGCGTCGCGATCACCAGCAGGGGCAGCACCGCGAAGACCACCAGGGCCAGGCCGGCGTCGATGATCAGCAGCGCGGCGAAGATCCCGCCGAAGGTCAGCAGGCTGACCACGGCGGTGACCACGCCGGTCTGCAGGAAGGACGTCAGCGAGTCCAGGTCGGTGGTCATCCGGGTCATGATCCGGCCGGACAGCTCGCGCTCGTAGTAGTCCAGGCCGAGCCGGTTGAGGTGGGCGAAGATCTTGAGGCGGAGCAGGTAGAGCACCCGCTCACCGGTCCGGCCGCTGACCCGGTTCTCGGCGCTCTGCACCAACCAGTCCAGCAGCACCACCACCAGCGCGGCGAGCGCGGCCACGGCGACCCCGGACATCAGGGCCTTGCTGACTCCCTGGTCGATGCCGTGCCGGATCAGCACCGGCAGCACCAGGCCGGAGGCCGCGTCGAGCGCGACGAGCAGCAGGGCCAAGGCGAGCGGGACGCGGAAGGGGCGCAGCAGGCGGCGGAGGGTGAAGTCCGGGTCACCGGCCTCGGCCTCGGCGCGCGGGACCGCCGGGGAGTCGGCGGCCGGCGGGAGGGCCGCGACCTTGGCCAGCAGGTCGGGGTCGGCGGTGCGGGCCGCCTTGACCAGGGCGGGGGTGGGGAGGTCGGGGGTGGCCGGGGCGGGGGCCTGCGTGGCGATGGGTTCCGGGGTGGGGGGCGAGGCCGGCGTGGGGGTCGGTTCGTGGACAGGCTCGGGGGTGGACCGCGCCTCGGTCTGCTCAGCGGCCTTCTGCTCAGGGGTCTGCTGCTCGGGGGCCTGCTGCCCAGCGGGCTGCTCGGGGGTCTGCGGAGAGGTCTGCTCGGGGGTCTGCGGGGTCTCGGACGACCGGGGTGTGCGGCCGGCCTCGGGGTCGGTGATCAGAGCCCGGTACTGGGGACATCGGGCGTCGAGTTCCTCGTGCGTGCCGATGTCCAGCAGCCGGCCGTGATCCAGGACGGCTATCCGGTCGGCGAGCTGCAGGGTCGAACGGCGGTGGGCGATCAGCAGCGTGGTGCGGCCGGTCATCACCGAGCGCAGCGCGTCGTGGATCTCCGCCTCGACCTGCGGGTCCACCGCCGAGGTGGCATCGTCCAGCAGCAGGATCCGGGGGTCGGTGAGGATCGCCCGGGCCAGCGCGATCCGCTGGCGCTGGCCTCCGGAGAGGGTCAGGCCCTGCTCGCCGACCTTGGTCTCGTAGCCGTCGGGCAGCGCGCGGACGAACTCGTCGGCCTGGGCGGCCCGCGCGGCCGCCACCACCTGCTCGTCCGTGGCGTCCGGACGGCCGTAGGCGATGTTGGTGCGGACCGACTCGGAGAACAGGAAGCTCTCCTCGGGGACGATGCCGACCGCCGACCGGACCGAGTCCAGGGTGAGGTCGCGCAGGTCGTGGCCGTAGAGGCGGACGGCGCCGGCCGCCGGGTCGTAGAAGCGCGGCACCAGCTGCGCCACCGTCGACTTGCCGGAGCCGGAAGCCCCGACCAGGGCGAGGGTCTCGCCGGGGGCCAGCTTCAGGCTGAGGCCGTGCAGGACGGGGGCGGGGTGCTCGGGGTCGTAGCGGAACTCGACCTGGTCGAACTCCAGGGCGACATCGGAGGTTCGGGGGCCTGTGGTGGCGCGGGTGTCTGCGGTGGCGCGAGGGCCTGCGGTGGCGCGAGGGCCTGCGGCGCTGCCTTCGCGGACGCCGGTGGCGGTGCCTTCGCGGGTGCCGTCCCCGGTGAGGTCCAGGGTGAGCGCGTCCGGGCGCTCCTGGACCAGCGGGCGCTCGTCGATCAGCTGGAGGACGCGCTCCACACCGGCCCGGGCCTGCTGGCCGACCGTGATGACCATGGTGAGCATCCGCACCGGCCCGGTCATCTGCGCGACGTAGGTGGAGAAGGCGACGAAGGTCCCGAGCGACACCTGGCCGTCGACGGCCAGCCAGCCGCCGAAGGCCAGCACCGCGACCTGCGCGAGCGCCGGGATGGCCTGCATCGCCGGGTTGTAGCGGGCGTTGAGCCGGATCGACCGGAGCCGGGCGGCGAACAGGTGACGGGAGGCCCGCTCCAGCTTGTCCAGCTCCTGCGCCTCCTGACCGAAGCCCTTGACCACCCGGACGCCGCCGATCGCGCCGTCCACCACGCCCGCGACGGCGGCCGCCTCCTGCTGGGCGGCCCAGGTGGCGGGGAAGAGGCGCTTGCGGCTGAGGACGGTGATCCACCACAGCGCGGGGGCCATCACCAGGGCTATCAGGGTGAGCGGCGGGGAGAGCCAGACCATCACGGCCAGCGACATGACGAACATCACCAGGTAGCCGGTCATCATCGGCAGCATCGAGAGCAGGCCGTTGATCAGCTGGAGGTCGGAGGTCGCGCGCCCGACCACCTGGCCGGTGTCCAGCCGGTCCTGGCGGTGGCCGTCGAGCCGGCCGAGCGAGCGGAACAGGTCGCTACGCATGTCGTGCTGGACGTCCAGGGCGAGCTGACCGCCGTAGTAGCGGCGGACCTGGGTGCAACCGAAGACGACGACGGCGGCGAGCAGCAGCACCACCGCCCAGGGGACCAGCGAGCGGGTGTGCGCGGTGATGACGTCGTCGATGATCACCTTGGTGACCAGCGGCACCAGCGAGGTGACGGCCATGCCGACGAGCGAGGCGCCGAAGGCGAGCAGCACGCTGCGGCGGGACCGCCAGCAGTAGCCGACCAGGCGGCGCAGCCAGCCGACGGCCTGCGGGTGGTCGCCGTCCGGCTGCGGGTGGTCGCCGTCCGGCTGCGGGTGGTCGCCGTCCAGCTGCGGGCTCGCGCCGGGGTCCGGCGAGCCGCTCGGGGATTGCTCCACCGTGGATCCGTGAGTCTCAGGCATATTTAGGGATGCTAACCATTTCGTCGGGTGGCCGCCATGGCGTTTCCGGCCCGGATGGGGCCGGAGCGGGCCGGGGAGGCCCGGATCGTCCGGTCCGGCGGACTGGCCAACAGCCTGCGGCCTGCGGTGATTCCCGGCCGAACGCGTCCCGGCCGAACGCGCGCACGGCCCGCCGACCCCGCCCGCCTCCAGGGTCGCCTGACTCCAGGGTCGCGGACGACCCGCCGAAGGCCCAGCGGCCAGGGGCGGGCGGGCGCCATCCTTTGGTCCTAGACCTCCGGTGGTCCTGGACCTCCGGCCTCGGAGCCGGACCGCCGACCCTTGAGCCCGGACCACCGGGCAGGCCCTCCGGGGGCGCGCAGGGCTCAGGCCTGCGCGGACACCGACTCGGCCGCCGCCGCGAAGGCGCCGTGGGCGAGGGCGTGCAGCAGGACGGCCATGCCGTCGCGCTGGAGGCCGGAGCGCTCGTCCTGGGCGGGGCCCGGGCCGAGGCTGTGCGGGGTCGAGTTGATCAGGCCGAAGACGGCGTGGACGGCGGCCCTGGCCACCGGTTCGGCGGCGGGGCCCGTCAGCTGCGGATAGGCCTGCCGGACCACGTCCACCCACAGCTCGACGTAGCCGCGCTGGAGCCGGCGGACGGTGCGGCGGTCCTCCTCCTTGAGGTTCAGCAGCTCGCGGTCGTGGAGGGTGATCAGGTCGCGGTCGTCGAGGGCGAAGTCGACGTGGCCGCCGATCAGCGCGTCCAGCGCGGCGGCCGGACCGTCACCGCCGCCCGCCCGGCGCCGCCCCTCCTCCAGCAGGCGCTCGCTGATGCCGATCAGCAGATCGGCGAGCATCGCGTCCTTTCCGGCGAAGTGGCGGTAGAGCCCGGGCCCGCTGATGCCGACGGCCTTGCCGATCTCGTCCACACCCACCCCGAGGAAACCCCGGGCCGCGAAGAGTCGCGCGGCCTCCCGACGGATCTGGTCGCGGCGTGGGAGCGCGGAGGCTGCGGGGACGTTCGGCATGCTGCCCATCGTAGACAGTGGGGTTATCGGCCGTTAACCTGGGCGCGTGAGTTAACGTTAATTAACGTGAGGTCCACGGGCGCACCGCATTCGGCCGCCCACCTGGTGCCGAGGGCAAGGGAGCTCTTGGGAATGGTCATCTCAACCGCCGGTGTACCCACCGGCGTCCATGGCAGCGCAGCGGCCGGCACCACGGCGGCGCCGGGCGCCGTACCGCCGGGAGCCGCTGCTCCCGCTCCCCGGCTCGGCACCGCGGTCGACCCGGGCTCCACCGCCTACCGGGCCAACACCGAGGCACACCGGGCCCTCGTCGCCGAGCTGCGCGAGAAGCTCGACGCGGCGGCCCTCGGCGGCGGTGCCAGGGCCCGCGCCCGGCACACGGCGCGCGGCAAGCTGCTCCCCCGCGACCGGGTGGACACCCTGCTCGACCAGGCCTCGCCCTTCCTGGAACTGGCCCCGCTGGCCGCCGACGGGATGTACGACGGGGCGGCGCCCGCGGCCGGGGTGATCGCGGGCATCGGCCGGGTCACCGGACGCGAGGTGGTGGTGGTCGCCAACGACGCCACCGTCAAGGGCGGCACCTACTACCCGATGACCGTGAAGAAGCACCTGCGCGCCCAGGAGGTCGCGCTGGAGAACCGGCTGCCCTGCGTCTACCTGGTGGACTCCGGCGGCGCCTTCCTCCCCATGCAGGACGAGGTCTTCCCGGACCGCGACCACTTCGGCCGGATCTTCTACAACCAGGCCAGGCTCTCCGCCGCGGGCATCCCGCAGATCGCCGCCGTACTCGGCTCCTGCACCGCCGGCGGGGCGTACGTCCCGGCGATGAGCGACCAGGCCGTGATCGTCCGCAACCAGGGCACGATCTTCCTGGGCGGGCCGCCGCTGGTGAAGGCCGCCACCGGAGAGGTGGTCACCGCCGAGGAACTGGGCGGTGGTGACCTGCACTCCCGCACCTCGGGGGTGACGGACCACCTGGCCGAGGACGACGCCCACGCCCTCTCCATCGTCCGCACGATCGTGGCCGGGCTCGGCCCGCGCTCGGCCAGGCCGTGGCCGCTCACCCCGGTCGAGCCGCCGGCCGTGGACCCGGTCGGCCTGTACGGGGCCGTCCCGGTCGACCCGCGCACGCCCTACGACGTGCGCGAGGTGATCGCCCGGCTGGTCGACGGCAGCCGGTTCGCCGAGTTCAAGGCCGAGTACGGCGCGACCCTGGTCACCGGCTTCGCCCGGATCCACGGCCACCCCGTCGGCATCGTCGCCAACAACGGCGTGCTGTTCTCCGAGTCGGCCCTCAAGGGCGCCCACTTCATCGAGTTGTGCGACCAGCGCGGCATCCCCCTCCTCTTCCTGCAGAACATCACCGGATTCATGGTCGGCCGGCAGTACGAGGCGGGCGGCATCGCCAAGCACGGCGCCAAGATGGTCAACGCCGTCGCCAGCACCCGCGTCCCGAAGCTGACCGTGGTGATCGGCGGCTCGTACGGAGCCGGCAACTACTCGATGTGCGGCCGGGCCTATTCACCTCGCTTCCTGTGGATGTGGCCGGGCTCGAAGATCTCCGTGATGGGCGGCGAGCAGGCGGCGTCCGTCCTCGCCACCGTCCGCCGCGACCAACTGGAGGCCCGCGGCGAGCAGTGGCCGGCCGAGGCGGAGGAGGAGTTCAAGCGCCCCGTCCGCGAGCAGTACGAGCGCCAGGGCAACGCCTACTACGCCACCGCCCGCCTCTGGGATGACGGCGTGATCGACCCGATGGACACCCGCACCGTCGTCGGCCTCGCCCTCACCGCCTGCGCCAACGCCCCGCTTCCGCCGCCCGGCCCGTACGGGGTCTTCCGGATGTGACCCCGCCCCGGCGAGTGTGACCCGCCCCTCCCACGCGACCTCTCCTCTCCTGTCGGTGTGACCCCGCTCCTGCGGGCGTGACTCCCGCGGCGCCGGCTCACCGCCCGGGCCGGCGCTCTCCCCTCCCCGCCGCCACTCCGCCGCCACCTCCTTCGTACGGCTCCCCTCGACCCGGAGGAACGCCTCCCATGTTCGACACAGTTCTGGTCGCCAACCGCGGCGAGATCGCCCTCCGGGTGATCCGCACCCTGCGGCGGCTCGGCGTGCGCTCGGTCGCCGTGTTCAGCGACGCCGACGCCGACGCGCCGCACGTCCGCGAGGCGGACGTCGCCGTCCGGCTCGGCCCCGCCGACCGCAGCGACAGCTCGGCGGCCGAGACCTACCTGCGCACCGACCAGATCCTCGCCGCCGCCCGCCGCACCGGGGCCCAGGCCGTGCACCCCGGTTACGGCTTCCTCGCCGAGAACGCCGGCTTCGCCCGCGCCTGCGCCGACGCCGGCCTCGTCTTCATCGGACCTCCTCCCGGTGCGGTCGAGCTGATGGGTGACAAGATCAACGCCAAGGAAGCCGTCCGAACCGCCGGCGTTCCGGTGGTCCCCGGCAGCCAGGCCACCGCGCCCACCGACGGGGAACTCCTCGCCGCCGCCGAGGAGATCGGCTACCCCGTCCTGCTCAAGCCGTCCGCCGGAGGCGGCGGCAAGGGTATGCGCCTCGTGCGGGACCGCGCCGACCTGCCCACCGAGATCGCCGCCGCCCGCCGCGTCGCCCGGACCGCCTTCGGCGACGACACCCTGCTGCTGGAACGCTGGGTCGACCGGCCGCGGCACATCGAGGTGCAGGTGCTCGCCGACGCCCACGGCACCACCGTCCACCTCGGCGAGCGCGAATGCAGCCTCCAGCGCCGCCATCAGAAACTGATCGAAGAAGCCCCCTCCGTTCTGCTCAATACCGAGACCCGCGCCGCGATGGGCGCCGCGGCCGTCCGCGCCGCGGAGTCCTGCGGCTACACCGGGGCCGGCACCGTGGAATTCATCGTTCCCGGCATCGACCCGGACTCCCCCGCCACCGCCTCCACCGAGGGGGTACGGGACTTCTTCTTCATGGAGATGAACACCCGCCTCCAGGTCGAACACCCCGTCACCGAACTCGCCGTCGCCGTCGGCGACGATTCAGCCCGACTCGACCTGGTCGAGTGGCAGCTACGGATCGCCTCGGGCGAACGGCTCTCCTTCGATCAGTCCGACATCTCCTTCCTGGGCCACGCCATCGAGGCCCGGATCTGCGCCGAGGACCCGGAACGGGACTTCCTGCCCACCGGCGGCCGCATCCTCGTCCTGGACGAGCCCCAGGGCGAGGGCGTGCGCGTCGACTCCGGAGTCGCCCCCGGATCCGTCGTCACCAGCGCCTACGACCCGATGCTCGCCAAGGTCATCGCGTACGGGCCCGACCGCCCGACCGCGCTGCGTCGGCTCCGCGCCGCGCTGGCCGACACCCGCATCCTGGGCGTCACCACCAACACCGGCTTCCTGCGACGGCTGCTCGCACACCCCGAGGTCGTCGCCGGCCGACTGGACACCGGCCTGGTGGAACAGACGGCCCAACAGCAGCCCGCCCTGCTCGCCTCGCCGTACTCCCCGGCGAACGCGCCGAGCGACGCGAACGAGACCGGCGAGGCCGACAAGGCCAACGAGGCCGATGACGAGCACGAGGCCGATGCCACAACTGCCGACCCGCTGACGGCCGAGACGCCACCACCTGCCCACCTCCTCTACTACGCGGCCGCGCTGGCGCGGCACCTGGACCTCACCCCGGCCGCCGACCTCGGCGGCTGGACCGACCCCTTCTCCCTTCCCTCCGGCTGGCGCCTGAGCGGCACCCCCGCCTGGACCACCCACCGACTCCGTACCCCCGGCCAGGATCCGGTCTCGGTGCGCATCCGTTCGATCACTGCGGGCAACGTAGCCGATGCCACTGACAATCCCGCCGAGCTCACCCGCGAGGTCGAGCTACGGCTCGGCGCCGGGCCCGTCCACCGTGCCCGCGCGACCCGGACCGCCGACCGGCTGCACCTGACCGTCGACGGCCTGCAGACCACGTTCGCGCTGGCCACCGACGCCGCTCCCGGCCTCGCCGCCGGCCCGGTGACCTGGCTCGGCGTCGAGGGCGACGCCTGGTCGCTGCACACCCACGACCCGGTGGGCGAGCGCGCCGCCGGAACCGCCGCCCACCACGGCGCCCTGACCGCCCCGATGCCCGGGACCGTCACCGTCGTCAAGACCACGACGGGCGAGACGGTCCGCAAGGGCCAGCCCCTGCTCGTGCTGGAGGCCATGAAGATGGAACACGTGATCGCCGCCCCGCACGACGGTGTCGTGGCCGAGCTGCGGGCCACCGCCGGCGCCACCGTCGCGATGGAGGAACTGCTGGTCGTGGTCGCCCCGGCCGGGGACGGCGCCGACGAGCAGGGCGCCCCCGCGGCCGCCGGGGTGCGGTCATGACCGCACCCGCCCGCGAGCCCGACGCGCTGGACCTGGGCCTGCCCGACCCCGTCCGCGCCCCCGGCCTGCCCGAGGAGGTCCGGATCCACGAGGTCGGACCGCGCGACGGGCTGCAGAACGAGGGCTCCCTGGTGCCCGTGGAGGTCAAGGCGGAGTTCATCGCCCGGCTCGCGGCCGCCGGGCTGCGCACCGTCGAGGCCACCAGCTTCGTCCACCCGAAATGGGTCCCTCAGCTGGCCGACGCCGAGGAGCTGATGCCCCGGCTCGCCGGCCTGCCGGAGCGCCACCCCGGCCTTCGGCTGCCGGTACTGGTGCCCAACGAACGCGGCCTCGACCGGGCGCTCGCCCACCACGCCACCGACGTCGCGGTGTTCGCCAGCGCCACCGAGACCTTCGCCCGCCGCAACCTCAACCGCTCGGCGGACGAGGCGATGGCCATGTTCCGCCCGGTCGTGGCGCGGGCGGCCGAGGCCGGGCTGGCGGTCCGCGGCTACCTCTCGATGTGCTTCGGAGACCCCTGGGAGGGTCCGGTCCCGGTCTCCCAGGTGGTCGCGTACGGCGTGCGGCTGCTGGAGATGGGCTGCGCGGAGCTGAGCCTCGGCGACACCATCGGCGTGGCCACCCCCGGGCAGGTCGGCGCCCTGCTGGCCGGCTTCGCGCGGGCCGGGGTGCCGGCCGACCGGCTCGCCGTGCACTTCCACGACACCTACGGCCAGGCGCTCAGCAACACCCTGGCGGCCTTGCGCGAGGGGGTCACCACGGTGGACGCGTCGGCGGGCGGGCTCGGCGGCTGCCCGTACGCGAAGAGCGCCACCGGCAACCTGGCCACCGAGGACCTGGTGTGGATGCTGCACGGGCTCGGCATCCGGACCGGGGTCGACCTGCGCGCGCTGGTCGCCACCAGCGGGTGGATGGCCGAGCGGCTCGGCCGTCCGAGCCCGTCCCGCACCGTCCAGGCGCTGCTCGGCGCCGCCCGGGGCTGACCCCGCCGCACCACCGCTCCCCGGTGCCGGCCGCGCGGAATCCCGGCCGCGGCCGGCACCGGGCACCACGTTCATCGCCCAACCACACCGTGCGACCGTCACACCGTCAGACGGACGCCGGTCGTCCCGCTCACGCCCGCGGCCACCCCGGCCGGGCTCCAGGAGGATCACCGTGTTCGACCACCGGCTCAGCAGCGAGTACGAGGAACTGCGGCGCACCGTCGCCGAGTTCGCCCAGGACGTGGTGGCGCCGAAGATCGGCGGGTTCTACGAGCGGGAGGAGTTCCCCTACGAGATCGTCCGCGAGATGGGGCGCATGGGCCTGTTCGGCCTGCCCTTCCCGGAGGAGTACGGCGGCATGGGCGGCGACTACTTCGCACTGGGCATCGCCCTGGAGGAACTCGCCCGGGTCGACTCCTCGGTGGCGATCACCCTGGAGGCGGCCGTCTCGCTCGGCGCGATGCCGATCCACCGGTTCGGGACGGAGGAGCAGAAGCGCGAGTGGCTGCCCCGGCTGACTTCCGGCGAACTCCTCGGCGCCTTCGGCCTGACCGAGCCCGAGGGCGGCTCGGACGCCGGCGCGACCCGCACGACCGCGCGGTACGACGAGACCACCGACGAGTGGGTCATCAACGGCACCAAGTGCTTCATCACCAACTCCGGCACGGACATCACCGGTCTGGTCACCGTCACCGCACTCACGGAACCGATCGCTCGTTCGAGTGAAGAAGGCGAATTCCGCTCGCCAACGCGCGAAATCTCTTCCATCATCGTGCCCACCGGGACCCCGGGGTTCCAGGTATCGAAGAAGTACTCGAAGGTCGGGTGGAACGCATCCGACACCCGCGAACTGTCCTTTACCGACTGCCGCGTTCCCGCGGCCAACCTGCTGGGCGAGCGTGGCCGAGGCTACGCCCAGTTCCTGCGGATCCTCGACGAGGGCCGCATCGCGATCGCGGCCCTGGCCACCGGCCTGGCCCAGGGATGCGTCGACGAGTCCGTCAAGTACGCCGGCACGCGCCGGGCCTTCGGTCGGCCGATCGGCGCCAACCAGGCCATCCAGTTCAAGCTCGCCGACATGGAGCTGCGCGCCCACACCTCCCGCCTGGCCTGGCGGGACGCCGCCTCCCGGCTGCTGCACGGCGAACCGTTCAAGAAGGAGGCCGCGATCGCGAAGCTGTACTCGTCCGAGGCCGCCGTCGACAACGCCCGCGAGGCGACCCAGATCCACGGCGGGTACGGCTTCATGAACGAGTTCCCGGTCGCCCGCTTCTGGCGCGACTGCAAGATCCTGGAAATCGGGGAGGGCACATCGGAGGTTCAGCGCATGCTCATCGCCCGGGAGATCGGCGCCGGGTTCTGATCCGGCCCCACCGGAGCAACTACCCGCTCCTCAGGCGGCATTGAGGAGCCCACGACACAGAGGAGCGGGCCGAAGTCGGCGGGGCGTCCGACACCATCGGCGGCCGGCACCATCGGCCGACAACGGGGAGACGTCTCCGGGGGCGCGGACACGCAGCGCCCGACGGAGCGTCAGGGAATCACGATCACCGGGCGGTTGGCCCGCCGCGCCAGCCGCCCGGAGACCGAGCCGAAGATCTTGCCGAGCAGGCCGTGCGTCGTGCCGACGACGATCGCGTCGGCGGCGTACTCGCGGCCGACCTCCTCGATCTCGTGGCAGATGTCGCCGCCCCGCTCGATCAGGATCCACGGCACCCCGGTGAGGAAGTCCGCGCAGGCGAGCTCCAGGCCCAGGACCTCGGTCCGGTGGTCGGGGAGGTCGACGAAGACGGGAGGTTCACAGCCCGCCCAGACAGTGGCGGGCAGGCGGTTGGCGACGTGCACGATCACCAGGCCGCACTGCGAACGGCGCGCCATGCCCACCGCGTACGCGAGGGCGCGCTCGCTCGACAGGGAGCCGTCGAAGCCGACGACCACGCCGTGCTGGAAGACCGGGTCGAGGGAGCGTGCGGACGCGTCCCGGGCCGTCGACTCGGCGTGCGCGCCGGGCAAGCCGGACGCCTCCGGGCGCTCGGCGCCCGGGCCCAGGCGGCCCGTCACCGGAGACCCTGCGGGGTCGGCCGGGTGCCCGCCACGCCGCTGGCGAGGCCCTGGACGGTCATGCCGGGCGAGGCCGCCCCGTCGGACCAGGAGGCCGCACAGAGCGCGCACGAGGCCCCGGGGAGCGCCCGGCTCCAGGCCTGCTTCCTCGGCGCCCGGGGTGAGATCGGCGGTACCAGCGACGCCCGAGGAGCCAGTTGGTTCGCCGGCTCGCTGGGCGGCGGCGTCGCCAACCCGCTCGCCGACAACCCGCTCGCCGGCGTGCTCGTCGACACGATCATCAGCCCGCTCGCCCCCACGCTCACCCCCGTGCTCGTCGGCCGGTACGCAGCCCGGCTCGTCGGCCTGGGCGTCGGCCTGGCCATCGGCCTGCCTGGTGGCGGGCAGGCGACCCGATGCATCGGCGTGGCCGTCGGCTGGAGCGAGGTCCGCGCGGCCGCCGTCGTCCCCGGTGTCTGCGCCCGCGTTGCGGGGCGCGTCCGGCTCCACCGGTCGGAAGGACTCAAAACCAGCCATGGCTCACGGCTCTTCATGGGAGAGGGGCCGACAGGAGAGGACAACGCCGCCCGGGCAGCAGGCCCGCCCACGGGATGACGTCGGTCTGCGCCGCGCAGCACCGTATGTGACCTGTTCCTTTCAGAGTACGACGGGTGTGAGGCCCAGCCCAGCGGTGAGGCCTCGGAGCGGCATTGTTCCCGCGAAAGGAGGATGCGCCCGCCGTCGGCAGTGCGCCCTGCCCGCAGGCCACGCGCCCCCTCCAGAAAGGAGGTTCCCTGGAGCTTGACTGAGCGGACCGGGCGACGCAACAGGCCTGCCGGACACCGTGACCGGACTGTCATGGATCGGCGACGATCCGTTGCCACACGTCGCGAACCGTCACGTCCCGCCAGCCTCAGCCGGCCCGCCCGGACCCACCCGTACACCAGGTTCTGGAACCCGTTTCAGCCACTACGTACGGCTTCGCGACGCGGTCTGGCATTTGCCAGGTGCATAGGCGCGGCCGCTGGCACCATGCTCGACATGCCCCTGCTCCTGTTCGACCTCGACAACACGCTGCTCCCCAGGGACGCCGCTTTCCGGGCCTGGGCTCAGGATTTCCTGTCCGAGCGCGACCTGCCGCCCGGAGACCTCGACTGGTTCGTCACCCTCGACGGCGGCGGCTACGTGCCGCGCAGCACCGTACTGTCTGCCGTCCGGCGCCGCTACGGGTTGGACGTCTCCGCCGAGTTCCTGCTCGCCCACTACCGACGCGGTATCAACTCCCACATCCACTGCCCGCCCGGACACGTCGACGCGCTGCGGGCGGCACGGGCGGCCGGGTGGACGCTCGGCATCGTCAGCAACGGCGGCACCCGGCCGCAGTTGGAGAAGATCCGGCTGACCGGGCTGGGGCCGCTGGTCGACGGCTGGGTCATCTCCGAGGAGGCCGACTGCGTCAAGCCGGATCCGCTGATCTTCGAGATCGCCGCCCAGCGGTGCGGCGTCGCGCCCACCGGGACGTGGGCCGCGCACACCTGGATGGTCGGGGACCACGCGCCCGCGGACATCGCCGGCGCCGAACTGGCCGGCCTGCGCAGCGTCTGGCTGCACCACGGCCGGCCCTGGGCCGAGAGCGGCTACCGGCCGACGCTGAAGGCGGCCGGCCTGCCGGAGGCCGTCGGCCAGGTGCTCGCCGCACGCGGCGCGCCGTCGGCCAGGCCAGGCCTGCGCGCGGGCGGGCCGGTCCAGCGGCGGTCCGCCGGGGTGCCGGTGCGCGCGGGGGCGCTCGCCGGCGCGCTGACCGGCGCACAGCTGACGGAATCCGCCCCTGACGGCCCGTTCACGCCTGCCGCCGTGAACGCCGGAGCGGCGAGTGCCCCCGATGGTTCGACGGCGGGGTCGGATGTCCGAAACCGCACCGGCGAGTTTGCCGTGGTCGCCGACAGCCGTCCTGGCCTGATCCCCGGCGCGGGCCCGGCGACGGACCTTGGGTCGAGCGTGCTGCGCCCCGTCGCGGTGGCGCGCCCAACGGCCGTCCGCACGGCGGCGGATGGGGTCGGGCCCGCGCGGACCACGTTCGCCGTCGCACCGGCGGCGGCCGCCCCGTAGCGCCCTGCTCGAAAGCGCCACCTCGCGCACCCCGCCCCACACGCCCTTCACGCACCCCACCGCACCGCACCCCACCGCACCGCACCGCACCGCACCCAGCGACCCGCCCCGCACCTGGCGACGACCCGCAGCGGGGCGGTCCGGCCGTCAGCCGTGCGCGGAGGTCCGGGTCCACCAGCAGGTGCGGGCCTGCTCGGTGAACCCGAGCTTGCGGTAGAGCGGTTCGCCGAGCGAGGTGGCGACCAGGGTGGCCGGGCGATCGGGGTGCGCGTGGGCCAGGGCGGTCTGGAGCACGGCGCGGGCCACGCCCTGGCCGCGCCGGCTGGGCAGGGTGGCGACCCAGTACACCCCGGTGGCCCGGCCGTCGTCGTAGGTGAGACAGGTGCCGGCGGTGGCGCCGTCGACGCGGCCCAGCCAGGCCCGGAGCCCGGGTTCGCGCAGGAGCTGTTCCGGCAGCGCGTCGCCACGGGTCCAGGGCTGCCGGGCGGGCAGCGGGAAGCCGTCCACGATCGCACGCTCGACCTGCGCGAACGCATCGCCGTCCAGCGCCTCATCGACCGTCAGGGATCCTCCGCCGTAAGCCTCCGAGCGGAAGGGGAGGACGGCCGGGACGCCGTCGACCGGGCCGGGTTCACGGGTCATCACCGGCATGACCGGCATCCGGGTGGCGCCGAACCGGGTCAGGTCGAGTGCGCCGTACGGGTCCTCCAGGGTGAAGCAGATGGTTTCCCACTCCTTCAGGAGGTCCGCCAATTCGCCTTCCATCAGCGCTGGTTCGATATACGGACCGGTGACCACGAAGCGGTGCGAGTCCTCCGGGGTGCGGGCGCAGCGGACCGCCGTCAAGCCCGGGCGGGTGCGGAACCGCCAGCCGTGCACGCGGGCTTGGGCGAGCCAGAAGGCGGCGGCGTTGTCGTTGGCCTGTTCGAGCCGGCTGTTGGTGTTCACGGCAGGACGGTAACCCGGACGTCACGCCCCGGTTTCGCCGCCCCGGCCCTGGCCGGATGAAGCCTGGGAGGCGCACGAGCTCATTTCGTGCGCCCTCTCGTGCACCGCCGATTTTCGGTCAATTTCGCGCCAATCCCTCCCGCTTGGGCAAATCCGCAGCCCAGACCCGCCGACCGGGCGCGCGCGGGCCGGACGCCCCAGGAGCGGCCCCGCGACAACCAGCCACCGTTACACCGGCCCTCTTCCCAGAAGGGTCGACGGGTGCCACGCTTCGTGATCGAATGCATCACGCCAAATTGCCATGTCGACATAGCGTCGGATGGTGAACTTGTCACAACGGCAATGGTCAACCCGATAGATTTCGATCTTGGCGAGCAGTGCCGCACCACCCACACCACACCACCGAGGGGGCTTGAGCGCCTTGAGCAGGGTGAGCAGGAGCGACGCGGGTCCTGACAGCGGCCAGGCGGCGGCCGGTATCGCGGCTCGGTCCGCGAGAAGCACCGGCACCTCCGCGACCGCCGCCACCACCCGCAACTCCGGCACCCCGGGCGCCGCCTCGCACTCCTCGTACCCCACAGTGCCCTCCCCCGGCACCGCCGCCACCGGCACCCCGGCGGCGGCCGCGGAGCACGGCGGAGCGGCACACGGCGGGCAGGCGTACGGCGGTCCCGCGTACGGCGGGCAGGCATACGGCGGGTCGGCACACGGCGGAGCAGTGCACGGCGGCCAGCAGTCGCACTCCGGACAGGCCGTCAGCCGAGGCACCGTCAGCCCGGCGCAGGCCTACGGCGCCGACTTCCCGGCCTACCCCGGCTACCCGGGGACGGGCGCGCCGAACGGCGCGATCGGCGCGATCGGGGCGAACGGCACTCCTGGCCTGAACGGCGCCCCCACCGGCTCCCTGGGCGGCCCGCTCGCCGGCCTCCCCCTGGGCTCCCCCGGCCACGGCCCGCTGAGCCACGGCGGTGGCCCGGGCGCGAACGGCTCGTCGACCCCGATGACGGTCTCCGCCCCGCGCAAGCTCTCCGGCCGCCGCCGCCGGGAGACCGTCGCGGTGCTGATCTTCGGCGGGGCCCCGATCTTCGAGAGCTCGATCCCGCTGTCCGTCTTCGGCGTCGACCGCCAGGACGCCGGGGTGCCGCGCTACCGGCTGCTGGTCTGCGCCGGCGAGGACGGCCCGCTCGCCACCACCGGCGGCCTCACCCTCTCCGCTCCGTACGGTCTGGAGGCCCTCGCCCGGGCCGGCACGATCGTCGTACCGGCCTGGCGCTCGATCTCGCAGCCCCCGCCGGTCGAGGCGATCACCGCCCTGCGCAAGGCCCACCACGAGGGCGCGCGGATCATCGGGCTCTGCACCGGCGCCTTCGTCCTGGCCGCCGCCGGCCTCCTGGACGGCCGTCCGGCGACCACCCACTGGATGTACGCGCCGACGCTGGCCAAGCGCTACCCCCGGGTGCACGTGGACCCGCGCGAGCTCTTCGTCGACGACGGCGACGTGCTCACCTCGGCCGGCACCGCCGCCGGCATCGACCTGTGCCTGCACGTGGTGCGCAGCGACCACGGCGCCGAGGCGGCCAACGCGCTGGCCCGCCGCCTGGTGGTCCCGAGCCGTCGCAGCGGCGGCGGACAGGCCCAGTACATCGATCAGTCTTTACCGGAGGAGATCGGCAACGACCCGCTGGCCGAGGTGGTCACCTGGGCGTTGGAGAACCTCAACCAGCAGTTCGACGTCGAGGTGCTGGCGGCCCGCGCGTACATGAGCCGACGCACCTTCGACCGGCGGTTCCGCACGCTCACCGGCAGCGCGCCGCTGCAGTGGCTGATCACCCAGCGGGTGCTCCAGGCGCAGCGGCTGCTGGAGACCTCGGAGCTGTCGGTGGACGACGTCGCCCGCCGGTGCGGGTTCCGTTCGCCGGTGGCGCTGCGCGGGCACTTCCGCCGCCAGCTCGGGGTCTCGCCGGCCGCGTACCGGACCAGCTACCGGGCGCGCCGGCCCGGGCCGCAGTCGGCGGTGCCGACCGGTCCGCACGGCGGCGACCTGCGGCTGCCCGGCGCGCTGCCGCACGCGGCGGCCGCGGCCGGGTCGGCGGCGGGCGCGGCGCTGTTCGGCGGGGCACACGGCACGCAGCACGGCACGCAGCACGGCACGCAGCCCGCGTACCCGTTCCCGGCCGGGAACGGCGCACCGGCGCAGGCCGGACCGCACGGCCAGCCGCTGCCGCACGGCGCGTCACCGGCCTCGGCGGGGCAGCCGGGCCCGCACGGCCAGCCCGGCCCGTTCGCTCCGGGGCAGGCCGGGACGTCGGCCGACCGGGCCTTCCACGCCCGTGCCGGGCAGCCGTACCCGCACCAGCAGGCCGCGCAGCAGCCGCACCCCGGGCAGCAGGGTGCGGGGCGCGGTCCGGTGCGGTCTCCGCTGGTGCCGCCGCAGGCCGGGTCGGGGGCGGGGCGTCCGCCGCGCACCGCGGAGCACGCGGCGGCGGAGGACGGCCACCCCCAGCCGGGGGCGCGCGGCCAGGGGCAGGGGCACCGCAGTGCGGTCGAACGGCCCGCGGACGAACCGGGTGCCGCGGCGGGCTCCGCCCGCGGTCACGGCTCGGCGAGCGGCCGGGTGCCGGCCCCCGCCCCCACCGGGCAGCCGACGACCGGGGCGGGCGAGCTCCGGGGCCGGCAGGCACGGGTGCCGCAGGCCCGTCCGCAGGGCGGCCGGGCGGCGGCGACCGACGGTGCCCGGGCGGCGCGCGAGGCCCGTCCGGCCCGGGACGGTCACGCGGTCCGGACCGGGCGGGAGGGCGAGCGGCCGGACGGCCACGGCCCGCACGGCGGCGCGGAGGAGCACCAGGCCGAGGGCTGTGCCCCGGAGCCCCGCTCGGCTCCGCCGGTCCCCGCGGCGCGTGATCGCGCCGTAGGGTGAGTTGTGTGAATGACCGTTTGGTATGGATCGACTGTGAAATGACCGGCCTCGACCTCGACCAGGACGCCCTGGTCGAGGTCGCGGCACTGGTGACGGACTCCGAGCTCAACATCCTCGGCGAGGGTGTGGACGTCATCATCCGCCCGCCGGCGGAGGCGCTGGCGGGCATGCCCGAGGTGGTGCGCGCGATGCACACCTCCTCCGGCCTGCTGGAGGAGCTGGAGCAGGGCGTGACGCTGGCCGAGGCCGAGGCGCGGGTGCTCGCGTACATCCGCGAGCACGTGCCGGAGGCCGGCCGGACGCCGCTGTGCGGGAACTCGGTGGCCACCGACCGCGGCTTCCTCGCCCGGGACATGCCGGCCCTGGAGAAGCACCTGCACTACCGGATCGTGGACGTCTCCTCGATCAAGGAGCTGGCCCGCCGCTGGTACCCGAAGGCGTACTACAACAGCCCGCAGAAGGGCGGCAACCACCGGGCGCTCGCCGACATCCGCGAGAGCATCGACGAACTGCGGTACTACCGCGAGGCGGTGTTCGTCCCGCAGCCCGGACCGGACACCGACACCGCGCGCGCCATCGCCGAGAAGTACCAGGCCCCGGAGGGCTGACCGGAGGAGCCCGGGAGAGGTGCCCGCGTTCGCCTGGACGAAAGCCTGGCGCGAGCACCCTCCCGGATCCTGTAGAGTTCTTCCTGTCGGAACGGGAACGCGGAAGCGGGAACGAGCCGGACAGATGGTGGGTGTAGCTCAGTTGGTAGAGCACCTGGTTGTGGTCCAGGTGGCCGCGGGTTCAAGTCCCGTCACTCACCCCAGAGCCTGAGGGGCCGATCTCTTCGAGAGATCGGCCCCTCAGGCGTTTTCGCGTTTCCTCAACTCTCCACCGCGGTTCGGGTTTTCCCGGCGCAGGCCTGCCGTCAGAAGCTACCGGCTAGTAACATTCCTGCCATGACCACACCTTCGATCGGCCAGCTGCTCGACTCCACCGTGCCGATGGCGCACACCCTCAAGCTGGAGTACCTGGAGACCGCCCCGGACCGCGCCGTACTGCGACTGCCCGACCAGCCCGCGTACCACAACCACGTCGGCGGACCGCACGCCGGCGCGATGTTCACCCTCGCCGAGTCCGCCAGCGGCTGCATCGTGCTCGCCGCCTTCGGCGACCAGCTCTCCCGGGCCGTGCCGCTCGCGGTGAACGCCGAGATCGCCTACAAGAAGCTCGCCATGGGCGAGGTCACCGCCACCGCCGTTCTCGGTCGCCCCGCCGCCGAGGTCGTCGCCGAGCTGGACGCCGGCGGCCGCCCCGAGTTCCCGGTCACCGTCGAGATCACCCGCGCCGACGGCGCCGTCACCGGTGTGATGACCGTCACCTGGACGCTGCGCCCCAACTCCTGACCGCGCCACGGCCGGTGGCCCCGGGCAACCCGGCCCCGGGGCCACCCGTGCGATGACTGTCCGTGACGGCGGGCGTGACCTCACGACCCGTCCGCTCGTTCTCAACTCACATGCGAGCCAATCACGCGACCAAGCCCCAGGAACCCGCCCCCCGCGGCGTCGGCGCACGGCGCGCGATCGGCCGGTGGCTGCCCCGCGTCCTCGCCGCCGGCGGCGCCCTCCTCGCCCAACTCGGGGGCTTCGGCGCGCAGGGCGCCTCCGCCGACCCGCTGCCGGACCAGACCCGACCAGCCGTCCGCCGCACCCTGGCCGGCGGGTCGGCGCCCGGCCGGCTCGTCCAGGCCGGGCGGCCCGCGTACGACGGGCCGTCGGCCGAGCGGTCCGACACCCCCGGGCGCCCGGCGGCCGAGGAGACCGACCGCCCCTCCCCCGGGCTCGCCGGGGAACTGACCGGCGCCGTCCCCGACGCCGGGATCGACGGCGCCACCGGCACGGTCGGCAGCGTCTTCCAGGACCGGATCCGGGCCGGCGGCCTCCCCCTGCCCGGCCAACGGGCCGCCGTCCCCGACGCCTTCGCGATCGCCTCCGGCCTGCTCGACACCGTCCCCGCCCAGGGCCGCCCCGCCGAGACCCGCGCCTCCCGGGAGGGCGGGCCCGCCGAACTGCCCGCCACCGCACGGTCCGGCGCCGCCGGAGGCCGCTCCGCCGCACCGGCCGCCACCACCCGCCCGTCCGGGGCGGCCGACGCGCCCCCGGTCCAGGAGGCCACCGCCCCGGACGGGCGGAGCGCGGCCGGACCCGCCACGAGTCGTGACCGGACGGGCACCACCACCGCCCCGCCGGTCGGGCCCGGCGCACCCGCCCAGCCGCCCGAAACCCTCGTGCTCGCCGACACCGCCACGGTGACGGCCGTGGGCGACGGCTCCGCCACCGCGACCGCCGTCCTCGCGCCGATCGCCGCCGGGCTGCTGCTGACCGGCGCGGCCATGTGCAAGCACCGCGGCCTGCCGCGCGGGCACTGACCGGGCTCACGCTCCTGGCGACGGCTCCAGCGCCGGCCGCGGACGTGCACGCCCGGGGGCGAACCGGGCGGCGTGCTGCCGATCCGGGTCGCACTCCTCGCCGGCCGGGACGGCTCCGCGTCCGGACCGGAGTCGGGATGCCGAGTCGGCGCAGGCCGGACGGCGACCACCGCTGTCAGCCTCGACCCGGACCGCCGTCAAAGGATTTCAGGCGGTGGGCAACCCCGCCGGGCGGTCAGCCAGGAGGTCAGCCGGGCGCCCCGCCGAGCGGTGAGCCGGACGCGAGCCCCGCCGGGCGGTCAGTCGGGCGGTCAACCGGGCAGTCAGCCGGGAGGTCAGCGGAAGACGCCCAGGGGCGGGGCCGGGGAGGGGGCGGCGGTGGCGTCCGTGGCGGGGACGGCCCCGGCGGCGAACGCGGTGAGGGCGGGGCCGTGTTCGACCCGGCCGAGGGCGGCGTCGGAGGCGACGCGGCGGGTGAGGTCGGCGATCGGGAAGGGGGCGTGCGCGCCGGCGAGGACGAGGTTGCCGAAGCGCTTGCCGCGCAGGACGGCGGGGTCGGCGACCAGGCACAGTTCGGGGAAGACCGCACCGAGGGTGGCGATCTGGGAGCGGGCGAAGGGCAGCGCCGAGCCGTCGGCGATGTTCGCCGCATACCAGCCGCCGGGGGCGAGGGCGCGGGCGGCGAGGGCGGTGAACTCGACGGTGGTGCAGTGGGCCGGGGTGCGGGCGCCGGAGAAGACGTCGGTGATGACCAGGTCGGCGCTGCCCTCGGGGGTGCGTTCGAGCACGCTGCGGGCGTCGGCGCCGCGCACCTTGATCTGCCAGCTGCGTTCCAACGGCAGCTCGGTGCGGACGAGTTCGGTGAGCGCGGTGTCGATCTCGGCGACCTGCTGGCGGGAGCGGGGCCGGGTGGCCGCGACGTAACGGGCCAGGGTGAGGGCGCCGCCGCCGAGGTGCAGCACGGTGAGCGGGCGGCCGGACGGGGCGACCAGGTCGATCAGGTGGCCGAGCCGGCGCTGGTACTCGAAACCGAGGTGGGTGGGGTCGGCGAGGTCGACCATGGACTGCGGAGCACCGTCGATCAGCAGCGACCAGGCGGCGGGGCGGTCCCGGTCGGGGCGCAGTTCGGCGAGGCCGGAGCCGACCGGGCGGGTGAGCGGGCCCTGGGCGTGGGCGCGGCCGCCGGGGCCGGTGACGTCCGGCCCGGTGTCGCGCTCGGTGCCGCGGCCCGTGCCCCGGGCTGCTCTGCTGCTTCGTCCCATGACCGCCATTATCGCCGCCGGGCGGGGAGGCCTCGCCGGTCAGGGAGGTCCGGGGGCGTGCCAGGTGGATCCGGCCGGAGGGGCGGGCCAGGCTCGCGGGCCCGGCGGGATCCGCACGGCACGCCCGCTAGAACGGGCCGAGGCCGCCTGCGGTGAGCGTGCAGGCGGCCTCGCAGAGGGCGGATCGGAGCACCCAGGCGTCGGTGGGGCGGGCGGCGCAGGCGGCGCCGGAGGGGGGCATCACCCACCGTGGGTCGGTGGCGGTCGGCAGCAGGGCGCCGGCGGTACAGGAACTGCCGGGCAGGTGCCAGGTCTCGCTGGTGCCGGCGGGGACGAGGAAGGTGACGGTGCTGCCGTTGCGGCTCTGCAGGACGGCCCCGCAGGCCCTGCGTAGCCGCAGGATGTCCACCGCCTCCAGACCGTGCCGCAGGGCGACCGTCACGGTGTCGCAGGTGGTGACGAGGGTGTCCTGGTCCGGTCCGGGGCCGAGGCGGTGGCCGGGGTGCCGGCCGCCGCGGGGGGCGCGTCCGCCTTCGACCGGGCCCCGGCCGGGGATCCGGTCGTCGGCCGGGTCGGGGAGCAGGGCGGGGGCGGCGCCGGCGAGCACGCCGCCGGCGGCCGGTCGGTACTGCGGCAGTCCGGTGGCCATCATGGGCCCTCCTGTACCTCGTCGGGTCGGAAGCGCCGCCGCCCGGGAGGTGGGGGCCGCTGGGACGGACGGCAGGCCGGGGCGACGGCCTGGGCTTCCACGTATCAGGACAACGCGGCGGACACCGCGCAGGCCACGGGGCGCCTTACAGCAAGGCATGGCATTTCATGGCGGATAACCCGCAACCACGCCCGCTTTATACCGAATTGGGGGCACATCTCCCAGGAACCGGCTGTGGTCGACCGGTCACGCCCGGTACTGTCGGTGGCGGGTCGCAACGACCCCACCGGCCACACCGGGCCGTTCCCGCACCGTCGCGCACCACCGTGCCGACACCCGGACCGTACCCGCACTTCGCCCCCGCACCCGACACCCGCGCACCTCCGGCGCCGCCGGCCGCGCGCCCGCACCACCACCCTCCGCACGACCACGGAGCGCACCATGGCAGCCACCCCACCGGCCGAGCCGAACCGCCCGTCACCCAACGCCGTGATGCGCGCACTGCGCGGCGACCGCTCACCCGGCGAGTTCGCCATGGCCGTGCGCCGGGCGGCCCGGGAGATCGGGGAGCACGTCTCCTGCGACGCCCGCTACGTCGGACGGGTCGAATCCGGTGAGATCCGCTGCCCCAACTACGCCTACGAGCGGGTCTTCCGGCACATGTGGCCGGATCGCACGCTCACCGAACTCGGCTTCTCCCCCCGGACCGCCGTACGCCGCCGCCCGGCGGACGGTGCTGGCGGGAGGGCCGAAGCCCCCCCGCTCCACCCACCGTTCCCGCCCCCGCCCGCCCCGCGCTCACCACTCTCCACTCAACTCCCGTACGCTGCCTCGCCGTACGCGGATCCAGCCGCTCCGACCAGGCCCCCGTGGCCGAAGGCCGTCGCGGTGCCCCGGGGGCCTGATGGATCGCCCTATCTCGACGAGGAGAACGACGACGTGCGTCGCCGTACGTTCCTGGCCGGCGGCCCGACCGCGCTGGCCACCGTGATCGGCATCGACCGGCCGACCGTGGCCGCCGCCGCGGCCACCGGCAGTGCCCCCGCCGACCCCGCCGCACCGGTGCTGTTCGAGCCCGGCCCCGGCGCCTTCGTGCCCGGCCGCCCCGGGCCGGTACCGCCACCCCGCAAGGTCGGCGCCGCCGAGGTGCTCGGCGTCGAGGAGGCCGTCCGGGAGATCCGGCTGGCCGACGACGCGCACGGCGGCGACACCCTGTTCGAACGCGCCGGGCAGTCGCTGCGCACCGCCTACCTGCTGCTCAACGAGGGCGAGTACAGCGCGGAGACCGAACGCCGGCTCCAGGCCGGAGCCGGCGAACTCGCCATCTCGGTGGGCTGGTTGGCGCACGACTCGAACCGGCTGGCAGACGCCCGCTCGCTCTACGCCGAGGCGCTCGCCACCGCCCGGATGGCCGGCGACGCCGCACTGGAGGCGCACGTGTTCTGCAACAGCGCCTTCCTCGCCCGGGACGCCGGCCGCCCCCGCGAGGCGCTGCGCGCCGCCCAGGCCGGGCAGGTCGCCGCCCGCCAACTGGACTCCGCCCGGCTGCTCGCACTGCTGGCCATGCGGGAGGCCGGCGGCTGGGCGCTGCTGCAGGACCGCGCCGCCTGCGAACGCGCGATCGCCCGGGCGTACACGCTGTTCGGCCGCGGCCGCTCCGAGGACGATCCGGAGTGGATGTCCTTCTTCGGCGAGGCGGAGATCGCCGGCCTGCAGTCGCAGTGCTGGTCCGCGCTCGGCGACTGGGACCGCGCCAGCGAGCAGGCCGGGCTGGCCATAGCACTGCAGAAGCCGCACTTCGTCCGCAACCGGGTGCTGTACACCGCCGAGCTGGCCCACGACCGGCTCGGCCGGGGCGACTTGGCGGGTGCGGCGCACCACGGTTCGGCCGCCGTGGCGCTGTTCGGCGAGGTCCGCTCGGCCCGGATCCGGAGCATGCTGGCGGACACCGCCGAACGGCTGCGCCCGCACGCCGCCGTGACCGAGGTGCGCCACTTCCTGGCCGGGTACGACCAGGCGACAGCCGCCTGAGGGACGGATCCTGACGGTCCGTCAGTGACCGGCGGCCAGGCCCTCCAGGTGGGAGAGGTCGTTCCAGACCTCCACGGCCGGCGCGCCGTACTCCCAGGAGAGCACGCAGAGCGCGGCGGTGCCGAGCTTGAAGCGCTGGGCGAACTCGGGCGGCAGGCCCAGCCAGCGCGCGGTCAGGATGCGCAGCAGGTGGCCGTGCGCGAACAGGACGACGTCCCGGTCCGCGCAGTGCATGACGGTGGTGTCCGGCTCGGGGACGCCGTGCTCCTCGTTGAGGCCGGCGAGGAAGGCGTCCACCCGGGCGGCCACCTCGGAGAGCTTCTCGCCGCCGGGCACGCCGTCGCGCCAGATCAGCCAGCCGGGGTGGTCGGTGGCGCGGATGTCCGCGCCGGTGCGGCCCTCGTACTGGCCGTAGTCCCACTCCAGGAGCTCCGGGCGCTCCACCGCCCGGTCGCCGAAGCCGGCCAGGGCACAGGTCTCCTCGGCGCGGCCGAGCGGACTGGTGTAGACGAGCGCGTCCGGCAGCCCGTTCCAGGGGGCCTTGGCGAGGCGGGCGCCGAGCGCCCGGGCCATCGCCCTGCCCTCCTCGGTCAGCGGGATGTCGGTGCGGCCGGTGTGGCGGCCGGTGGCCGACCATTCGGTCTCGCCGTGGCGGACCAGCACGATTCGGGCGGGCATGGCAGGCTCCTCGCAGCGGGGCGGTGGCAACGGTCGGTCTCACCCTTGAGCACCGGGTTCCATGATCCCTCACCCGGACGGCGGGCACGATCGCGGGCCGGGCCGAAACGGCCCGGAAGGCGACGGCGGGCCGAAACGGCCCGGAGGGGGCGGCGGACCGAAACGGCCTCGGTGCCCGGGCCGGCCGGGTCCCGGGGTGTCCCCACCCGGCACGCACGCGCGGTTCAGGCCGGAACAGGCCGGTCCGCACCGCATTGTCGGACCCGGGTGCGACACTGGGCCGCACCATGAACGTCTCGACGAACGTCCCGTCCACCGGGCACGCTGAGCCGCTCGCCCAGCGGCTCGCCGAACTGCGCGGTCCCGCGCCGCAGCGCAGCCTGAACGCCCGTTCCCTCGCCGCGCTCGCCGCCAATCCGGGCTGCCACCGCCGCGCCGTGCTCGACGCGGCGGGGGTGGACAAGTCGACGCTGGCCGCCCGGCTCGGCCGCCCCGCGCCCTTCGGGCAGTCCCCGTTCGCGATCGCCCGCGGCGTGATCTTCGAGTCCCGGCTGAAGGCGGACGACTACGCCGCGCTGCTGGAGCCGCTGCGCGGCCACCTCGGCGTCCCGGCGGACGGCGGCACCCCCTTGCAGGTGCCGGACCTGCTGCACCGTTCCGGGCCCGCCGTCCGGGCCGACCGGACGGTCGAGGCGCTGGCCCGGGCCGCCGCCGACCCGGACGCCTGGACGCTGCTGGACCACCCGATGCTGCGCCTGGACGTGGCCGGCGGCACCGCCTACCTGGAGCCGGACGCGGTCGTGGTGCACGGCGGGCGGTGCACGGTGGTCGAGATCAAGTCCTTCCCCGTGCTGGACGGCGGCGCGGACCCGGCCAAGGTCGGCGCCGCCGCCCGCCAGGCCGCCGTGTACGTGCTGGCGCTCCAGCGGACCGCCGCCGCGCTGGCCGGCCACCCGCTCGACGCCGACCCGTACACCGAGCAGCGGCTGCCCGGCAGCCCCCGGTCGAGCGTGCTGCTGGTCTGCCCGAAGGACTTCGGCAACCGGCCGACGGCCGTAGCCGTCGACGTCCGCCGCGAGCTGGCCACCACCCGCCGTCAGCTGAGCCGGATGACCGGCATCGACCGGCTGCTGGCGGAGCTGCCGGCGGGCGCCGACTTCGACCTGGCGGCCGACGAGGAGGGCGTGCCGGCCCGCTCCGCCGAGGAGCTGACCGCCTCGGTCCAGGCGGTGCCCGCCGCGTACGGCCCGGACTGCCTCTCCACCTGCGAGCTCGGCTTCCACTGCCGCGCCCAGGCCCGCTGCGGCGACCGGGTCGAGCAGCTCGGCCGGGGCGTGCGCGGCGAACTGGGCAGCATCCGGACGGTGACGCGGGCCCTGGCCGCCGCCGAAGCCGGCACCGCCGCCGTGGCCGAGAACGCCGACCTGGACGACAACGCCGACACCGCCGACACCGACGTGGACGAGGCGGCCGACCGGCTGGCCTACGCGGCCGCGCTGCGCGCCGAGGCGCTGGGCAAGGCCCCGACGGCGGGCCACGCATGAGCGGGCGCAGCACGGCCGTACGCGAACGCGGCGGGCCCGAGGCGGGGGCGGGCGCATGAGCCTGCTGACCACCCTCGCCCGGCTGGAGGCCGTCCGCAGCGGGCGGGCCGAGCCGCTGGCCACCGTCCGGCACCGGCACCTGTCCGACCGCCCGATGGTGGTCGTGCCGCTGACGGCCGCCGGTGAGGCCGGCGCGCCGCTGGCGGTGCTGCTGGGCACCGACCGGGACGCGCCCCGGCTGCACCTGGTACCGCAGCCGCTCAACCGCACCCTGCGGTTCGACTTCCTGGCCGAGCTGGCCGCCGACCTGCTGCCGTACCTGGAGTCCTTCGCCGAGGACGTGGAGCAGATCGAGGGCTCCGAGAAGGACCCGGAGACCGGCGAGAAGACCCAGGTGTTCCGCGAGCTGTGCGCCGACGCGCCGCAGCTGATCGTGCCGAACGGCGCGGGCGTGCGGCACCTGGCCCTGCTCGGCCGCTCCACCCGGTTCCGCCGCACGGTCGAGGACGACGAACCGGGGCCGTACCCCGCGCCGGTGCGGGTGCCGCTGCTCGGCCGCTGGCTGACCCACCTCACCGACCGCGCCCAGGTGCCCGGCACCAGCCTGCTGCTGCCGATGACCGGCCTGCTGGCCCGGCACTGGGCCACCGGCCAGAGCCACCTGGAGGACCAGCACCTGGCCGCCCACCTGGCCTGGCACGCCCCGCCGGACGGCCTGACCGGTGCCGAGGCGGCCGAGCGCGCCGAGTCCGCCCGGGACGACCGGGGGCAGCTGCTGCACCCGCCGGCCGGCCCGGCCACCGATCCGCGCTTCGACGAGTTCGTGCTCGCCCCGGCGATCGCCCGCTACGACACCGCCACGGCCGCCCTTCAGCACAGCACCGAGCAGCGCGACGAGGCCGCCGCCGAGCGTGCCCGGGCGGCCGTCCGGGCCGCGGTCGAGCAGTTGCGCGAGGTGCTGGCGGCCGTGCTGCTGCCCACCTGGCGGGACGTCTGGCGCGGCCTGGACCTGTTGCGCGGGCTGCCGCCCGCCGGGCACCTGGCGGAACGCTGGACCGGCGACCGCTGGTCCTACACCGGCCACCGGGACCGGCTGGCGGCCGGCGAGCCGCCGCAGCCGCGGCAGGACGACGCCGTCACGGCCGCCCGCAAGCTCGCCCAGCGCGAGCGCGAGCAGACCCGGCTGGACGTCCAGGAGGCGCTGGACGATCCGCTGGCGATGGCCGAACACCGGCTGTCCGGCGAGGCGTTCAGCGGCGTGGTGACCGAGGTGGTGCCGGACTACGACACCACCGGCCGCTCCCCCAAGCCGCGCCCGCTGATCACCCTGCGCACCGCCGACCGCCCGCACGCGGACCTCGGACGGGAGGCGCACCGGGTGTGGGGGTCCCCCCAGCCGGAGGCCGGCGGCGGCCGGTCCCCGCAGAAGGCGGAGATCGCGGCGGTCGACCCGGCCGGGGGCACCATCACCCTGCGCCTGCTGTCCGGCATGGGGCGCAGGAAGGAGCCCGAGCCGGGCAGCCTGCCCGAGCCCGGCGATCCGGTCACCTTCACCCTGTTCGAGCTGACGGTCCGCCAGTCCGCGCCGCTGCCCGAGCCGGACGACACCCCGTGGACGCACGGCGGCCCGCCCGGCGCCGCGCCCGCACCCGCCCCGTCCGTCTCCGAGGAGTGGGAATGATGGCCGAGTCGAGCGCCGAGCAGGCACCGGGCGCGGCCGCCGACGCCGCCGTGGCCCGGATCCTGGCCGCGACCGTCCACCCGGCGGCCGGCGCCCCGCGCGGCGTGGTGGTCGATTCCCCGCCCGGTGCCGGGAAGTCGACGCTGGTGGTGCGGGCGGCCCGGGAGCTGGTCGAGGCCGGCGAGCGGCTGATGATCGTCGCCCAGACCAACGGCCAGGTGGACGACCTGGTCGGCCGACTCGCCGAGAAGGCGCCGGACCTGACGATCGGCCGGCTGCACGCCGCCGACGCCCGGCCCGGCCCGGAGGTGCTGAAGCACGCCAACGTCACGCCCTCCGACAAGGTCGCCGAGCTGGTCGAGCACGACGTGGTGGTCTCCACCTCGGCGAAGTGGCAGTGGGTGCGGGCCGAGGCGCCGTGGCGGCACGCGATCGTCGACGAGGCGTACCAGATGCGTTCGGACGCCCTGCTCGCGGTGGCCCGGCTGTTCGAGCGGGCGCTGTTCGTCGGCGACCCGGGCCAGCTGGACCCGTTCACCGTGGTCGGCACCGAGCAGTGGGCGGGTCTGTCGTACGACCCGTCGAGCAGCGCCGTGGTCACCATGCTGGCGCACAACCCGCAGATCGAGCCGCACCGGCTGCCGGTCTCCTGGCGGCTGCCGGCCAGCGCGGCGCCGCTGATCTCGCGGGCGTTCTACCCGTACACGCCGTTCCGCTCCGGCACCGGGCCGGACGACCGCCGGCTGAGCGCCGCCGTCCGGCCGGACGGCGGCGCGCTGGACGCCGCGATCGACCGGGCCGCCGAGCACGGCTGGGCGCTGCTGGAGCTGCCCGCCCGGCACACCGTGCGGACCGATCCGCAGGCGGTGGCGGCCGTCGCGGCCACCGTCCGGCGGTTGCTGGAGCGCGGGCTGACCGCCCGCTCCGAGCAGGGCGAGGCGCCTCTCACCGCCGACCGGATCGCGGTCGGCACCGCCCACCGGGACCAGGCCGCGGCCGTCCGCGCGGCCCTGCTCAGGGTGGGCGTCCCGGTGGACCAGGCGGTCGGCCCGGCCGTCACGGTGGACACCGCCAACCGGTTGCAGGGCCGCGAGTACGACGTCACGGTGGTGCTGCACCCGTTGTCCGGGCGGCCCGACGCGACGGCCTTCCACCTGGAGACCGGCCGGCTGTGCGTGCTCGCCTCCCGGCACCGGCACGCCTGCATCGTGGTCGCCCGGGCCGGGATCGGCGAGCTGCTGGACGAGCACCCGTCCACCGAGCCGGTCCAGCTGGGCGTCCCGGTCGCCTTCCCGGACGGCTGGGAGGCCAACCACCAGGTGCTGCACCACCTGAGCGGCCACCGGGTGCGGCTGGGCTGACCGGCCGGGCGGGTCAGGTCTCGGTCTCGGTCTCGGTCTCGCAGGCGGCGTAGGCCCGGACGGTCCCGTGCTCGGCCCGCACCGCCCAGGTGCTCGGGTCGTCGGGGTTCGGCGCGTTGACCAGGACGGCGTCGCCGGAGGCGGCGGGTCGGAAGGCGTAGCCGCCCCCGGTGAGGTGGGAGCCCTGGGGGCAGGTCGCCATCGACCAGCCGCCAGGGCCGCTCCACGGCCCGGTCACCACGACGGTCGTCTCGGCGGCCCCGGCCGCAGGTGCCGCGGCCAGCCCGAGGGCCGGGGCGATCAGCAGGAGTCCGGCCGCGAGGCCCTTGCGTAGGGGCATGGGTTCTCCCTGGGTGGTGGATCGCTGGAACACCCGGGACAACGACGGCCCCGACGCCCCGACGCCACCGCACGCGCCCGACCACCCGAAGGAGTAGCGCGACCCCGGCGCGTGCGGGGGAATAGCGCCCGCACGCGCACCGTTCCGTTACCGGCCGCCGCCGCGCGACAATGGACGGCGGCCACGGCCGTGCGGCGCGGCCCGGAGCAGCCGCCGCCCACCCCCACCGAGACCCGGAGGTGTCCGTTCATGCCCGACTCCCACACGAAGGCGTCCGACCACGGCGGTCAGGCCGACCCCGCGCGGCGTCTGCGTCCGGTGCAGCTGCTGTTCGAGCCGCAGTCCGCCGAACCGGAGCCGGAACGATTCTTCGATCTGGAGTCGATCGACGACCCCGCGGACCTGCTGCGCCGCTCCACCGAGCTGGCCCTGGCCTTCCGGACGGCCGCCGAGCGGGCCACCGACTTCCAGGCGGTCGCCGCCGCACAGCTGGCGGACCCGCGCCGCTTCGACGCGCTGTCCGACGCCGAGATCGCGCAGCGGGCGGACTGGACCCCCGACTACGCGGCCAAGATGATCGAGTACGGCCGCGGGCTGCTCCAGCCCCGCCGCCACGAGGACTGAGCGCAGCCGGGCACGGGGCGCCGGAGCGCCGGGCCCCGGTGCTCCGGCATCAGCCGCTGGCATATGCGCGAGCGGGGAAGGGTACGCCGTTCCCCGTCGTCCTGTACGGCAAACCGTGCTTTCCCTCCCGTCCGGCCCGCGGACGGCACAGGCTGCTGTCCGTGGACATCTGGACGTATCAGTCGGTGGAGTACGTCACCGTGGCCGGCGAGGCCTGGCTCGCCTCCGCCAGCGAGTACCCGCGCAGCATGCGCGCCCTCTGGGAGGCCCGGCCGTGGGCGCCCTCGGTGCTGCCCTGCGGGCGCGCCTTCGACGTGATCAGCATGCCGTCGCTGTTCGGCCGCCGGGTGCTGGACGAGCTGTGGGCCTCCGGGCCGGGCTGCGGGCCGGTCGCCTCCTACCGGGGGCGGACGCTGCTGTTCGTCCAGCCCGGCGCGGGGCCCCGGCTGCGCAGGCTGCTGGCCTGGGAGGAGTGGGCCCGGGACGTGCCGCCCCTGCTGTGCCACGGCAAGGGCGACGCGGTGACCGTGCCGCCGGTGCAGCGGATGGTGAACGGCCCGGACTCCCCCGGGCTGGGCTCCGGCCGGTGGATCGTCGCCCCGGAGGACCGGGAGCCGTGGCTGCCGGGCGCCTCGGTGGTGCTGTGGGCGTGCGTGCGGGCGGCCCGGGAGCCGGCTGCGGCCGTGCCCGCCGGAGCGGCGGCCGTGACCGGGGGGTGAACGGAGGACGGCCGGTATTCGATTTTGGCGCGGACCCCGGGCGCTGCTAAAGTCTTCTCTGTCAGCAGGCGCCGCTAGCTCAGTTGGTTAGAGCAGCTGACTCTTAATCAGCGGGTCCGGGGTTCGAGTCCCTGGCGGCGCACAGACAGCCGAGAGGCCCCTTGCGAAAGCAAGGGGCCTCTCGGCGTTTCCCGCACGAACCGGCGAACCGGCGGATCAGCGAACAAGGAAACAGGACCGGGCCGCCCGCCGGAGCGGACGGCCCGCCCGGGGCTCAGCGGCCGCGCAGCGCGCGGTAACGGGCGACCAGCTCGGCGGTGGAGCTGTCCAGCTGCTCGGCGCCCTCGCCGGTCAGCAGCACCGGCTCGATCCGCTTGGCGAGCACCTTGCCCAGCTCGACGCCCCACTGGTCGAAGGAGTCGATGTTCCAGATCGCGCCCTGGACGAAGACCTTGTGCTCGTAGAGCGCGACCAGCTGGCCGAGCACCGAGGGGGTCAGCTCGGCGGCCAGGATGGTGCTGGTCGGGTGGTTGCCCTGGAAGGTCTTGTGCGGAACGAGTTCGGCGGGCACGCCCTCGGCCGCCACCTCCTCCGGGGTCTTGCCGAAGGCCAGCGCCTGGGTCTGGGCGAAGAAGTTGGCCAGCAGCAGGTCGTGCTGGGCGACCAGGCCCGGGAGCAGGTCGGCGACCGGCTTGGCGAAGCCGATGAAGTCGGCCGGGATCAGCTTGGTGCCCTGGTGCAGCAGCTGGTAGTAGGCGTGCTGGCCGTTGGTGCCGGGGGTGCCCCAGACCACCGGGCCGGTCTGCCAGGTCACCGGCGAACCGTCGCGGGTCACCGACTTGCCGTTGGACTCCATGTCCAGCTGCTGGAGGTAGGCGGTGAACTTCGACAGGTAGTGCGAGTAGGGCAGCACGGCGTGCGCCTGGGCGTCGAAGAACGCGCCGTACCAGACGCCGAGCAGGCCGAGCAGCAGCGGGACGTTCTGCTCCGGCGGCGCGGTGCGGAAGTGCTCGTCGACCAGGTGGAAGCCGTCCAGCATCTCGCGGAAGGCGTCGGGGCCGATGGCGATCATCAGCGAGAGGCCGATCGCCGAGTCGTAGGAGTAGCGACCGCCGACCCAGTCCCAGAACTCGAACATGTTGTCGGTGTCGATGCCGAAGTCCCGCACGCCCTCGGCGTTGGTGGACAGCGCGACGAAGTGCTTGGCCACCGCCTCGGTGCCGGCGCCCAGCCCGGTGAGCAGCCAGTCGCGGGCCGAGACCGCGTTGGTGATGGTCTCGATGGTGGTGAAGGTCTTCGAGGCGACGATGAACAGCGTCTCGGCCGGGTCGAGGTCGCGCACCGCCTCGTGCAGGTCGGCGCCGTCCACGTTGGAGACGAAGCGGACGTCGAGGTCGCGCTTGGCGAACGAGCGGAGCACCTCGTAGGCCATCGCGGGGCCGAGGTCGGAGCCGCCGATGCCGATGTTGACGACGGTGCGGATCGGCTTGCCGGTGTGGCCGCGCCACTCGCCGCCGCGGACCCGCTCGGCGAAGCCGGCCATCTTGTCGAGGACGGCGTGCACGGCGGGCACCACGTTCTCGCCGTCGACCTCGATCACGGCACCGCGCGGGGCGCGCAGCGCGGTGTGCAGGACGGCGCGGTGCTCGGTGTTGTTGATCTTCTCGCCGCGGAACATCGCGTCCCGCAGCTCGGCGACGCCGGTGGCCGCGGCGAGTTCGCGCAGCAGTTCCAGCGTCTCGTCGGTGACCAGGTGCTTGGCGTAGTCCACGTGCAGGTCGCCGACCTGGAGGGTGTAGCGGCGGCCGCGCTCCGGGTCGGCGGCGAACAGCTCGCGCAGGTGCGTCTCGCCCAGCGCGGCCCGGTGCTTGCCGAGGGCGGCCCACTGCGGGGTGCGGTCGAGCGGGGTGCGGGCGTCGGCACGGGTCTCCGACATCGGTGGTTCCTCGATTCATCTGGGTGCGGAAACCGGCAGGGCCAGGCGGTGAGGGTCTCGCGAGGTCGTGCGGGTACTGGTGGTACTGGTGGTGCGCCGACTCCGTTGACGGCCTGCCCGGGCTCAGCCTATGCAACCGCGGAGCCGGTCGCGCACATTCCGCCCGGCGGGGCCGGACAGGCCGTCACTTGCGTTCCGAGCGCAGGTCCAGCCCCCGCAGCACCTGGTCGACCAGCTCCGGGTCTGCGCCGAGTTCGCTGCGGGCGGCGAGCATCTCGCGCCGGGAGGCGGCGATCATCTCCTGCTCGACCTCCCGGGCGGCCCGCCACTGGCTGAGCCGCAGCTTGGCCTCGGCGGCCTCCTCCTCGGCGTAGTTCTCCGGGCAGAGCCGGGCCAGCCGGTCGTGCTGACGGTCCCGCAGGCGGTCGGCGACCTCGGCGGGCAGCCGGTCCTGCTCCTCCAGTTCGCCCAGCCGCCTGAGCCCGGCCTTGGCGGCCCGCCACCAGAGCTGGCGGACGGCCTGCTCGTGCTTGTCCTGGTCGATGTCCAGTTCGAACCGCTTGGCCAGCCAGGGCAGGGTGAGACCCTGCACCAGCAGGGTGAACAGCACCACGCTGAAGGCGATGAAGACCAGGCGGCCGCGCTCGGGGAACTCCTCGCCGGAGTGGAGGGTGAGCGGGATGGCGAGGGCCAGGGCGACGGTGGCCACGCCGCGCATGCCGGACCACCAGAGGATCACGCTCTCCTTCCAGCTGAACGGGGTGTCCTCGTCGTCGCCGCTGCGCAGCTTCTTCGACAGCCAGCCGGCCGGCAGCAGCCAGAGCAGCCGGACCACCACGACCACGCCGATGACCACGGCGGCGTCGCCGATGAAGCCGGTCCAGCCGCGGCCGGCCTCCTTGAGCACGGTGGCCAGCTCCAGGCCGATCAGGCCGAAGGCGACGCCGGTGATCAGGATCTCGACGACCTCCCAGAAGGCGTTGCCGACCAGCCGGAAGGAGACGGCGTCGGCGTCGGAGGCCCGCTCGGCGAGGTAGAGCGCGCAGACCACGACGGCGAGCACGCCGGAGCCGTGGATCTCCTCGGCGATGGCGTAGGCGGCGAAGGGCACCAGCAGGTTGAGCGCGACCTGCTGGGTCGGGTCGTCCAGGCGCTCGGCGAGCTTGGTGTTGACCCAGCCGAGGGCGATGCCGACGACCACGGCGAGCACCGCGGACAGGATGAAGCGCAGCACCGCGTGGCCGACCGAGAAGTCGCCGCTGACCACCGCCTCGATGGCCAGCGAGTAGACGACGATCGCCGTGACGTCGTTGAACAGGCCCTCGCTCTCCAGGATCGACACCAGGCGCCGGGGCAGGCCGACGCTGCCGGCCACCGCGACGGCGGCCACCGGGTCGGGCGGGGAGACCAGCGCGCCGACCGCGATCGCGGCGGCGACCGGCAGGGCGGGCAGCAGCCAGTGCACCGCCCCGGCCACCGCGGCCGTGGTGACCACCACCAGGGCGACGGCCAGCAGCAGGATCGAGCGGACGTTGGCCTTGAAGTAGCGCACCGAGGAGCGCCGCGCGACCGCGAAGATCAGCGGCGGCAGGACCAGCGGGAGGATCAGCTCGGGCTCGATGGTGACGTCCGGGATCTGCGGGACGAGCGCCATGACGATGCCGAGCAGGGTCATCAGGACCGGTTGCGGCACTCCGGTCCTGCGTGCGAGCGGCATGGTCACCACGGAGGCGAGCAGCACCAGGAAGAACAGGGGCAGCTGGCCCACGGAAACGTTCCTCTCCACAACGGACGGCTGAGCGCCGCCCAGGATAAATCTGACAATGCGCCCATCAGTGAAGACACGCCGAACAATCGCTTGACCTCAAGCGGACTTCAGGTCCGAGGATCGGGAGTGTTCGAACAGTCAAGCAGTCGAATGTCGAACATTCGAGAGGGCGGGAGCAGACATGAAGGCGGTCACCGTCACGCGGTCCGGCGGCCCGGAGGTCCTGCGGGTCACCGAGGTGCCCGACCCGGAACCCGGGCCCGGCGAGGTGCGGGTGCGGGTCCTCGCGGCCGGGGTGCAGCCGGTCGACCTCGCGATCCGGGAGGGCTTCCGCCCGCCGGGGGCCGTCGTCGAGCCGCCGTTCGTCCTCGGCAACGAGTTCGCCGGAGTGGTGGACCGGCTCGGACCGGACGGCTCCGGCCGGCAGGTCGGCGACGAGGTGCTGGGCTTCCGCCTCCTGGACAGCCAGGCCGAGCTCGTCACGGTGGACGCCGCCCAGCTGGTGGCCAAGCCCGCCGGCATGCCCTGGGAGCAGGCCGGCTCGCTCTCCGCCTCCGGCCAGACCGCGCACCTGGCGCTCACCCTGCTCGCGGTGGGCCCCGGCGACACCGTCCTGGTGCACGGCGCCTCCGGCGGGGTCGGCACCGTCGCCGTCCAGCTCGCCCGGGCCTGGGGCGCCACCGTGATCGGCACCGCGAGCGAGCGCAACCACGACTACCTGCGCGACCTGGGCGCGATCCCGGTCGCGTACGGCGAGGGGCTGGTCGAGCGGGTCCGGGCGGTGGCACCGCAGGGCGTGGACGCCGCCTTCGACGCCGCCGGGCGGGGCGCGCTGGCGGCCTCGGTCGAGCTGGTCGCCGACCGGAGCCGGATCGGCACCGTGGTCGACTACCCGGAGGCCGAGCGGCTGGGCGTCCGGGGGCTACGGGGGCCGCGCACGGCCGCACGGCTGACCGAGCTGGTGCGGCTGTGGGAGGCGGGCGGGCTTCGGCTGGAGATCGCCGAGGCGCTGCCGCTGGAACGGGCCGCCGAGGCCCACCGGCTGGTCGGCGCCGGGCACGTCCGGGGCAAGGTGGTCCTGGTGCCGTGACGCTGCGTGCGCAGCCGCCCGGGCCGATTGTGTGTTTCGGCTGCTGACCAGGTAATGTTCTCCGCGTCAGCAGGCGCCGCTAGCTCAGTTGGTTAGAGCAGCTGACTCTTAATCAGCGGGTCCGGGGTTCGAGTCCCTGGCGGCGCACAGACAGCCGGAAGGCCCTTCGCGAGAGCGAGGGGCCTTCCGGCGTTTCCGCGCTCCCCACCGGCACCCCCACCGGCACCCCCACCGGCATCCCCGCCGACTGTGGCAGGAAAGGTGGGAAACGGGTCATTGCTGCCACTGCGGCCCGGTGACAGGCTGGTCGCATGAGAGCGCGCAGCGTGGTCGTCGTCCTCTACGAGGGCGTGCAGAGCCTCGACGTGACCGGTCCCGTGGAGGTCTTCGCGGGGGCGGGCGCGGCCGCCGGGCAGCCGGGAGCGTACCGGGTGACCACCGCCTCCCCGGGCGGCGGGCCGGTGCGCAGCCACAGCGGGCTGCGGCTGCTGCCGGACACGGACCTGGCCGGGGTCGGGCCGGTGCACACCCTGCTGGTCCCCGGCGGGCTGGGCAGCGACCTCCCGGACGGTGCGCTGGTGGCACGGATCCGGGAGCTGGCCGGCCGGGCCGAGCGGGTGGTGTCGGTGTGCACCGGGGCCTTCCTGCTCGCCGAGGCCGGGCTGCTGGCCGGGCGCCGGGCGACCACGCACTGGGCGTACTGCGAGGCGCTGGCCCGGCGGTTCCCGGACGTCGAGGTGGACCCGGACCCGATCCACGTCCGGGACGGGAACGTCGCCACCTCGGCCGGGGTCACCGCCGGGATCGACCTGGCGCTGGCCCTGGTCGAGGAGGACCTGGGACGCGACGCCGCCCTGCTGATCGCCCGCCACCTGGTGGTCTTCCTGCGCAGGCCGGGCAACCAGGCCCAGTTCAGCACCCAGCTGGCCGCCCAGGTGGCGGCCCGGCAGCCGCTGCGCGAGGTGCAGCGGTGGATCGCCGAGCACCCGGAGGCCGACCTGTCGGTCGAGGCGCTGGCCCGCAGGTCGGCGCTGTCACCGCGGCACTTCGCCCGGGCCTTCGCCACCGAGGTGGGGGTGACCCCGGGCCGGTACGTGGACGGGGTCCGGCTGGAGGCCGCCCGGCGGCTGCTGGAGGACACCGCCGACGGCATCGAGGAGATCGCGCGCTCCTGCGGCTACGGCACCCCGGAGGCGATGCGGCGCGCCTTCGTCCGGTCCCTGGCCGCCCCGCCCGCCGAGTACCGACGCCGCTTCCGACCCGATCCTGTTGGAGGACACTGATGCGCATCGCCGTTCTGCTCTACGACCGGTTCACCGCCCTGGACGCCGTCGGCCCCTGCGAGGTGCTGTCCCGCATCCCCGGCGCCGAGGTGGTGTTCACCGCCGCGAAGCGCGGCCCGGTCCGCACCGACATGAAGACCCTGTCGCTGACCGCGGAGGCCGCCCTGGACGAGGTGGACTCGGCCGACGTGCTGCTCGTCCCGGGCGGTCCCGGGACGGAGGCCCGGCTGGCCGACCAGGCCGTGCTGGAGTGGGTGCGCGCGGTGGACGCCACCACCACCTGGACCACCTCGGTCTGCTCGGGCTCCCTGCTGCTGGGCGCCGCCGGACTGCTGGCGGGGCGCCGGGCCACCTCGCACTGGTGCTGCCTCGACGCGCTGAAGAAGTTCGGGGCGGAGCCGACCGGGACGGAGCGGGTCGTGGTCGACGGCAAGTACGCGACCGCGGCCGGGGTCTCGGCCGGGATCGACCTCGCGCTGACGCTGACCGGCCTGATGGCCGGGGACGCGACCGCGGAGGCGATCCAGCTGGTCATCGAGTACGACCCGCAGCCGCCGTACTCGGCGGGCTCGGTCGCGACGGCCCGGCCCGAGCTGGTCGCCGAACTGCTGGCCAACGGGCTCCAGCTGCGCTAACGGCGCCCGGTCGGGAAGCCGTGGCGGCGGGCGCCGGTGACCACCGCCAGGACGGGCAGCATCAGGGCGAGCACCGTCCAGGGCAGGGCGCCGGTGCCCAGGCGGCCCAGCACCAGGCCGCCGACCACGCCGCCGCCCGCCATCGCGGCGTTCCACAGAGTGACCAGTACCGCCTGGGCGGCGTCCGCCCGCTCGCCGCCCGCGTCGCCGACGGCGGTCTGCAGCAGGGTCGGGGCGCCGCCCCAGCCCAGGCCCCAGAGCGCGGCGGCGGCGTACACCAGCGGTGTGCTGTGCGACCAGAGGCCGAGCAGGCCCGCGGCCAGGGCGACCAGCAGCGCGCCGCCGATCGTCAACTGCCGTAGCCGGCGGTGGATGTGGACGCCGGTGAACCAGATGCTCGCCAGCGAGGCCAGGCCGAAGACCAGCAGCACGGTGTCGGTCGCGTCGCCGAGGCCGGTCCGGTCGAGGAAGGGCGCGATGTAGGTGAACAGGATGGTGTGGGCGAGCACGAAGAGCACCGTCACGGTGAGCACCGGCGCCACCCCGGGCACGGTGAGCGCGCTCCGCACCGGGGCGCGCTCACCGGCGGGTCGTCCGGGCTGGTCCGGCAGCAGGGCCGCGATCCAGCCGATCACGCCGAGCGCCAGTGCCGTCATGGCCAGGAAGGGCACCCACCAGGCGAGCGCCTGGCCGAGGAAGGTGCCGACCGGCACTCCCAGCGACAGCGCCACCGGCACGCCCGCCATCGCCACGGCCATGGCCCGGCCCTGCTGCTCGACCGGCACCAGCCTGCGCGCGTACCCGGCCAGCAGCGCCCAGGCGAGGCCGGCCGCGACGCCCGCGAGGAAGCGGGCGGCCAGGGTGAGCGGGTAGTTCGCGGAGGCCGCGGTGACGGTGTTGGCGGCGGCGAAGCCGGCCATCGCGGTGAGCAGCAGCCGCTTGCGGCCCCAGCCGGCGGTGGCCGCGGTGAGCGGGATCGCGGTGGCGGCGGTCCCGAGCGCGTAGACGGTGACGGTCTGCCCGGCGGCCGACTCGCTGACGCCGAGGGCCCCGCCCATCCCGGGCAGCACGCCGGCGGGCAGGGTCTCGGTGAGCGCGGTGACGAAGACGGCGGTGGCCAGGGCGAGCAGGGCAGGCAGGGGAAAAGGGGTGCGGGCTACGGGAGTCGGGAGCTGTGTGGTCGCCATGGGAACCATGCTCGATCCTCACACCGGTGTCAGGTTCAAGCACGGTTCCCGCCGACGTCACCTCAGCGGCGGAAGTAGCCGTCGAAGTTCTTGGAGAACTCCCGGCCCCCGAACTGGTCCCAGTTGACGGACCAGGTCATCAGCCCGCGCAGGTTCGGCTGGGCGCCCGAACGCGGCACGTAAGAACCGCAGTTGGCCAGTTTGGTGAGGCAGTCCAGGGCCTTGTTCACCTCGGCCGGGGCGACGTAGCCGTTGCCGGCGTTGGTGGTGGCCGGCATGCCGATGGCCACCTTGGAGGCGGGCAGCGGCGGGAACATGTTGTTCGTGTTGCCCGCCACCGGGAAGCCGTTGAGCAGCAGGTCGGTCATCGCGACGTGGAAGTCGGCGCCGCCCATCGAGTGGTACTGGTTGTCCAGGCCCATGATGGAGCCGGAGTTGTAGTCCTGGACGTGCAGCAGGGTGAGGTCGTCGCGCAGCGCGTAGATGACCGGCAGGTACGCCCCGGCGCGCGGGTCCTGGCCGCCCCAGGGACCGGAACCGTAGTACTGGTAGCCGAGTTGGACGAAGAAGGTCTCCGGCGCCATGGTCAGCACGAAGCCCGGGCCGTACTTGGCCTTGAGGGTCTTCAGCGCGGAGATCAGGTTGACGATGACCGGGCTGGTCGGGTTCTTGAAGTCGGTGTCACCGGTGTTGAGGGAGAGCGAGTGCCCCTCGAAGTCGATGTCCAGGCCGTCCAGGCCCCACTTGTCGATGATCGCCGAGACCGAGCTGACGAAGGTGTCGCGGGCGGCGGCGGTGGTCAGCTGGACCTGGCCGTTCTGGCCGCCGATCGAGATCAGCACCTTCTTGCCCTGGGCCCGCTTGGCGGCGATGGCGGCCTTGAAGTCGGCGTCGGACTCCACGGTCGGGCAGTCGGTGACGGAGCAGCGGTTGAACCGGATGTCGCCGGAGGTGACGGAGGTGGGCTCGCCGAAGGAGAGGTCGATGAAGTCCCAGGAGTTGGGGACGTCGGCCATCCGGGTGTAGCCGGCGCCGTTGGCGAAGCTGGCGTGCAGGTAGCCGACCAGGGCGTGGCTGCCGGGCGGCGGCGGGGTGGTCGGTGTCCCGGTGGGCGTTCCCGTCGGTGTCCCGGTCGGTGTCCCGGTCGGGGTGCCCGTCGGGGTGCCGGTGGGCGTCGTGGTCGGCGTGGGCGTCGGGGACCCGGTGGGCGTCGGCGTCGGACTGGGGGCGCCCGGCCCGTCGAGCGAGACGTCGTCCGCGTAGTAGGTCCCCTGGCCGTACCAGCCGTGGGTGTAGACGGTGGCGCTGGTCTGGGTGGCGCCGGTGGTGAAGCTGACGCTGAGCTTCTGGTAGCCGCCGCCGGTGCCGGGGGTCCAGGTGCTGGGGCCGCCGCCGTCGACGCCCAGGTAGACGTACGAGCCGTTGACGTACGCGCTGAGCGTGTACGTGGTGCTGGGGGCGACGGTGACGGTCTGGCCGCACTGGGCGGTGTCGCCCGCGGTGGCCGCGGCGGCGAGGGCGTAGCCGCCGCCGTGCACCGGGCTGGTGACGACGCTGCCGGAGTTGCCGGTGCAGCTCCAGGGGCCGAGCGAGCCGGACTCGAAGCCGCCGTTGACCAGGAACTCGCCGGCCGAGGCGGCGGGCGCCAGGCCCAGGGTGACGCCGACCAGGGTGGCCGCGGCGACGGCGGAGGCGGTGCCGGCGGCGAGCAGGGTGCGGGGCTGCTTCCGGCGGGCGGGGGCGGGTGCGGGTGTGGTTCTGCGCATGCGGGGGCTCCTGCGATGGCGCGGTCGTGGGGGACGTCCGAGGGCACGCCGGAGCACGCGCCAGTGGGGGGAGCGGCCCGGCCTGGCACCCAAGTTGGACTAGACCACTGAAGTGGATTCGACACTGCGGTGTCAATGGTCCAGACCGGTCCGCACCCTGGGCGCGGGCCGCCCGGCAGCCCCGACGGGCCGCCCCGGTTGCCGGAGGTGACACCCCGTCGAAGGATGGAGGGGTGACCCCGCCCGGCTACCTCCGCTACCCCCACCTGCACGGCGGGCTGCTCGCCTTCACCGCCGAGGACGACATCTGGATCGCCCCGCTCGACGCCGACGGCGCCGCCGGCCGGGCCTGGCGGGTCAGCTGCGACCGCACCCGGGTCAGCCACCCCCGCTTCTCCCCCGACGGCCGCACCCTCGCCTGGACCAGCTGGCTGAACCTGACCCCCGAAGTGTGGACCGCCCCCGTCGAGGGCGGCGAGGCCGAACGGCTCAGCCACTGGGGCAGCCAGGACACCCGGGTGCGCGGCTGGCTGCCGGACGGCGAGGTGCTCGCCGTCACCTCCTACCACGAGCCGTTCGGCCACTACACCTGGGCGCACGCCCTGCCGCCCGACGGCTCCCCCGGCCGCCGCATGCCCTGGGGCCCCGTCGGCGACGCCCAGATGAGCCGCGAACGCACCGTGCTGCTCACCGGCGCCGCCCCGCACGAGCCCGCCGCCTGGAAGCGCTACCGGGGCGGCGCCACCGGCCGGCTCTGGGCGGACGGCGAACAGATCCTGGCCGGCCACCCCGGCCACCTCGCCTCACCCATGCCCGTCACCGGGCGGATCGCCTTCCTCTCCGACCACGAGGGCATCGGCAACGTCTACTCCTGCCGCCCCGACGGCACCGACCTGCGCCGGCACACCGACCACGCCTCCTACTACGCCCGCGAGGCCGCCACCGACGGCACCCGGATCGTCTACCAGCACGCCGGCGACCTCTGGCTGCTGGACGGCCTGGACGCCCCCGCCCCGCGCCGGCTCGCCGTCCCGCTCGGCGGCGCCCGGGCCGGCCGCCGCCCGTACCAGGTCAGCGCCGCCTCCCAGGTCAAGGACCTGGCCTGCGACCAGAGCGGCCGGGCCGGGGTGATCACCGTGCGCGGCAGCCAGTACTGGCTCACCCACAAGGACGGCCCGGCCCGCGCGCTCGCCGACACCCCCGGGGTGCGGACCCGGCTGCCGGTGATCCTCGGACACACCGGCGAGGCCGCCTGGATCACCGACGCCGAGGGCGCCGACGCGATCGAGGTGATGCCGCTGCCGGGGCACGAGGAAACGGAGAAGCACCGCCACCGGGTGCTCGCCGCCGACCGGATCGGCCGCGTCCTGGAACTCACCGCCTCCCCCGACGGCGCCCACCTCGCCGTCGCCGCCTCCGACGGGCGGCTGCTGCTGGTCGCCGCCGCCGACGGCGCCGTCCGCGAACTCGCCGCCTCCGGCTACGGGCCGGTCTCCAGCGCCCGCTTCTCCCCCGACTCGCACTGGATCGCCTGGTCCCAGCCGGTGGCCGGGCGCTCACTGCGCCGGATCCGGCTCACCCGCACCGAAGCACCCGGGCCGGTCACCGAAGTCACCGACGGCCGCTTCGAGGACGAGCAGCCGGTGTTCACCCGGGACGGCCGCTACCTGGCCTTCCTGTCCTGGCGCGGCTTCGACCCCGTCCACGACGTGCACACCGGCGACCTCTCCTTCCCGCTCGGCTGCCGCCCCTACCTCGTCCCGCTCACCGCCGACACGCCGTCCCCGTTCGCCGCGCCCGCCGAGGACGGCGCCCCGCACGGCAACGGCGGCGGCGACGGCACCGTCCGCGTCGACCCGCAGGGCATCGGCGAGCGGCTGCTGCAGTTCCCGGTGATCGCCTCCAAGTACTCGGCCACCGACGCGGTGCGCGGCGGCCTGGTCTGGCTGCGCTGGCCGATCTCCGGCACCCTCGGGCAGACCTTCGCCAGCCCCGACGACACCTCCGGCCGCCCCTCGCTGGAGTACTTCGACCTCGCCCGGGGCACCCGCACCACCCTGGTCGACAAGCTGGACGGCTACGCCGTCTCCGGGGACGGCGGCTCGATCGCGGTCTACTCGGCCGGGACCCTGCGGATCGTCCCGGTCACCGGTGGCGTCGGCAGCACCGTCGACCTGCGGCGGATCACCCACACCGTGCACCCCGCCGCCGAGTGGCGCCAGGCCTACCACGAGGCCGCCCGGATCGTCCGGGACCAGTTCTGGGACGAGCGGATGTCCGGCCTGGACTGGCCCGCCCTGACCGCCCAGTACGAGCCGCTGCTGGACCGGGTCTGCTCACCCGACGACTTCGCCGACCTGCTGCGCGAACTCCTCGGCGAACTCGGCACCTCGCACGCCTACGTCACCCCGTCCCGGCGCGCCGAAGGGCCCTCGCTCGGCCAGCAGCCGCTCGGCCTGCTCGGCGCCAACGCGCACCGCTCCCCCGACGGACGCTGGCTGGTCGAGCGGGTGCTGCCCGGCGAGACCTCCGACCCGCGCGCCCGCGCCCCGCTCGCCGCCCAGGGCGTCCGGGACGGCGACGAACTGCTCGCCGTCGGCGGCCGCCCGGTGGACCCGGTGCGCGGCCCGCTGCCGCTGCTGGCCGGCACCGGCGGGACCACCGTCGAACTGGCCCTGCGTAGCAGCCCGGACGGCCCGGTACGGCGGATCACCGTCACCCCGCTGACCGACGAACGGGCCGTCCGCTACCAGGACTGGGTGACCAAACGCCGCCTCCTGGTGCGGGAGTTCAGCGACGGCCGGTGCGGCTACCTGCACATCCCGGACCTCGGCGGCTCCGGCTGGGCGCAGTTCAACCGCGACCTGCGGCGCGAGCTGGACAAGCCCGCACTCGTCCTGGACGTGCGCGGCAACGCCGGCGGCAACGTCTCCGAACTGGTCCTGGAGAAACTCACCCGGCACGTCCTCGCCTGGGACTTCGGCCGGGACCGCCAGCCGGTCCGCTGGCCCCGGCACGCACTGCGCGGCCCGCTCGTGGCGCTCGCCGACGAGGCGACCAGCTCGGACGGCGACGTGGTCATCGCGGCGATCAAGCTGCTCGGCCTCGGCCCCGTCGTCGGCAACCGGACCTGGGGCGGGGTCGTCGGGATGACCGGGCGGCACACCCTCGGCGACGGCACCCGGATCTCGGTGCCCAAGAACGCCTCCTGGTTCGAAGGCGGACTCGGCTGGTCGGTGGAGAACCGCGGCGTCGAACCGGACGTGCACGTGCTGCGCACCCCGCGCGACTGGGCCCGCGGGCGCCACCCCGAGCTGGTCGCCGCCGTCCAGCTGGCGCTGGACCTGCTGGAGGACGCGCCCGCCGCGGCTCCCCCGCCGGAGGACACCCCCCGGCCGGACCTGCGACGCCCGCCGCTGCCGCCGCGGGCGCGGTGACCTGGGGGCTTGGGGCTTGGGGCTTGGAGCTTGGGGCTTGGGGCTTGGGGCTTGGGGCTTGGGGGTCTTCTGAGGTTTCAGCCCCAGGGGTCGCCCTCGGCCGTCATGTTCTCGGCCGCGCGCCGGTCGGCCTCGTCCTGGGCGGCACGCCGCTCCGACTCGCGGGCCTCCTGGGTCTCGCGGGCCCGCTCGATCTCGGGGCTGTACGCGTCCACGGCCTCGTCGTGGGCGATGGCGGCACGCTCGGCGGCGTCCTGCCCGGTCGCCTCGTGCGCCTTGTGGCGGAACCTGTCGAAGATGCCCATGACTCCTCCTCCGAACGGATACCGGGCTTCCCCCACTCTCACACCGGGCACCCCGAGCCGCACGTTGAGCCTTTGGTCCCTGGTGAACGCGCCCAACGGCCGTGGCGCGGAGGCGGGCACCCGGCGCAGATTGGAGCCGTCGGCCGAACTGACGCCACCGTCTGGAGCCCACCGTGACCGTCGTACCTTCCGCCCGCCAAGCCCGTCGCACCGCCGAGGACCCCCACGACGGGCCGCGCCGGCGGGTCGGGCCGCTGGCCGCGCTGGACGGGCGGCTGCCCGGCACCCACGACCTGCTGCTGATGCAGTGCCCCAGTTCGCTGCGCCCGCTGGCGGGCGGCGAGCTGCCGGACTGGACGCGGGCCGTGCTGCGGGTGCACCCCTGGGTGACGGTCGGCCGGGCCCCCTCCCTGGTCGGCACCCCGGCGGACGTGCCGCACCCGCAGCGCTGCACCCGGGACCCGGAGGCCGCGCCCGAGCAGTGGATCCCGGTGATCGTGCGCGGGCCGCGCCCCGGACAGCGGCTGGACGCGCTGGCGCCCTGGGCCGCGGTGGCCCGGACGCTGCGGCCCGAGCAGCTGGCCGGGCGGTGCGGGCGGCTGGACCCCGAGCGGGTCGCCGGGATTCCGGCGCTGGCCCTGCTGCCGGCGGTCGGCCGGCTGGTCGCGGACCACCGGCTGTCCTGGGGCCCGATCGGCGCGGTCGGCTACGAGCTGGGCACCGGTGTGCCGGTCGCCGGGCCGCTGAGCCCGCTGCGACTGGTCCTGCGCACCCCGCACCCGATCAGCCGCCGGGACGCGCTGCAACTGCGGCGGGCGCTGAGCAGGCTGCCGGTCCCGGTGCAGGCCGAACTGGAGACCCGCTACGGCTCGGTGCAGCTCGCCGAGTACGCGGCCTCGCCGTACACCCTCACCCTGCTGACTCCGGACGGGCCCCGGGAGGTCCGCGACCCGTGGTTCCCGCGCGGCCCGTTCGTCTGAGCCGTCGTAATCAGTTGGGACGGTTGGGCGGTCGGGGCGCCGCCCGAGGTCGGCGGCGGGGCGCCGGGGCGAGGTGGAGTCCGGCCATCGCCTCGCACAGCTCGGCGTGCAGGGCGTCCCGGGCGGCCTCGTCGCAGGTCTGCCGGATGTGCCGTTCCTCGGCGAGCGTCCGTTCCACCGCCGCGACCGCTCGGCGCCGTTCAGGGCTGAGCCACAGGACCGGCGGCGCGAACTGGAGGTGTGCACCCCAGAGCCACAAGCAGGTGACCCGAGCCTTACGCATCAGGCCGAGGAACGCGCGCCCGAACATCGGCATCGCGGTTCACCACCTTCCGGACTTTCCGGTGGCCGAGGACGACGAGGGGCTCCTCGAACGGCTGGTTCGCCAGGTAGCCCGACGACCAGGCGACGCCCCACCGGGCGCAGTTCGGGCAGTTCCACGTCCGTCCGGCCGCGTTGGCGTCGTTGAGCAGATCGACCGGGGCGCAGCAGTCCGGTGCGGGGCAGGTCGGAGGGTCGGTCATCGGCGGCGGTCCCGGCTGAGTCGCCGCCGGGTGGCCCGCCGGATGATCGGTTCGGACGCGACGACGCCGAACATGAGGACTACGGCCAACACGTCTACGCCGAGCGCCGGTTGGCGCTTCACGCGGTCCGACCACGGGGCTCGGCGGGGACGCCCATGGAGACGACGTCCCTGCCGGTCGTCCCGTCCTCGACCAACTCGCCGACCTGCGGGCGGTAGAGCGGCCCGGTCGGGGACTCCTTGCTCACCACAGCTGACTCCGTTCCGTAGTTTGATGACTACCCGGGGTCGCCACTGTCCTCTAGCATTGGACGTCCTTCAACCTCTCAAACGTGCGTGGAGAGTGGTTCATGAACAAGGCCGAGCTGGACCCCGACTCGTCTCCAGCCGCAGAGTTCGGTGCGTTCCTCCGCAGCTCACGAGAGGAACGGGGTTGGCGGCAGGAAGATTTGGCGAGCGCCATCGGCTATTCACCCACGCACGTGTCAGCCGTGGAAACTGGTCGACGTCCCCCAACACCACGCCTGGCTCGCGAACTTGACAAAGCCTTCGGATGGGATCGCGTCTTCGCCCGCAAGGCGCTCGACCTCAAGACCTCGGCGCTCCTCGAAGGCTTCCCGGAGTACGTCACGCACGAGTCAAGGGCGGTGGAACTGAGACTGTTCACCTTGGGTATCGTGCCGGGGCTGCTTCAGACCATGGACTACGCACGGGCCATCGCGGCGGGCGCGCTCCGGCGGGGCAGCATCACGGAGGACCAGGCCGAGGAGCGGGTTGCCTACCTTGCGCGCCGACAGGCGAACTTGCGCCGGGAAACCCCTCCGCTGATCCACGTCGTCCTGGACGAGAGCTGCATCCGACGGCCGGTCGGCGGAAAGTCCATCATGGCCGCCCAGCTCGACGAGCTTGCAGCCTTCGCCCGGCTGCCCAACACCGTTCTCCAGGTGGCTCCGTACGCCATAGGCGAGGAACGATCGTTCGATCTCCCGGTGAACATCATCACCTTTCCGGACCGATCGCTGATGTCCTACGCCGAATCAGCGCAGCAAGGGCACCTGGAACGGGACAGCGGCGCAGTACCGCCGATCCTCACGGCCTACTATCAGCTACAGGCCCTCGCACTCTCACAAGCCGAGTCTGTGGCCCTGATCAGCCAGCTGAGAGAGGAACTACCGTGACCGCCGAGCCTCAGTGGTTCAAGTCTTCGTACAGCAGCAACGGCGGCGACTGCATCGAGGTCGCGGGGGACTTGATCCCGTCCGGGACCGTCCCCGTCCGAGACTCCAAGGACACCGACGGCCCGGCCCTCCTCTTCGCGACCGAGGCCTGGCAGTCCTTCGTCTCCGCCCTCCGAGCCGGCGAGTTCGACACCGCCTGACGCCCGGCCCGAGCACAAGGGTCAGATCGGCAGGTTCCAGCCCGGTCCGTCCGCACTTCCGACCCAGACCCGCTGCCCGGCCGCCGAGACCGTCATGCCGAACCCCTCCTGGTGCGGCTCGCCGGCCCGCTGCCAGGCTTCGACGGCGTTCTCCACCTGGTCCCAGAGCCGGAGCGGGCCACGCTGGACCACGGCCCATCCCCCGTCAGGGTCGGGCATGGTCCGGGCCTGCGATCCGGTGGCCACGTCGGAGAGGATCTGGTGCCCGCCGGCTCCCATCCGTTCGGCCGAGGGCGCCGCGAGCTGGGCGACCCAACTGCCGGTCCACGTGCCGATGACCTCGGGGTCGATCCGCGACGGACGTTCGTCCCCCGGAAGCAGCGAGAGGCTTTGGCGTGGCGGGCGGTCGTGCGGGCGGGCGATCATGAAGCTGGTGTAGCCGGGCATGAACAGCCCCGTCCCCTCTCCCGGGGCCGTCACGACCAGCCGCACGAGTCCGAACCCGAGCCCCCACCCGGACAGGGTGGCCAGGATGACGCCGCCGGGCTTCACCTGGTGCAGCCAGCGGGGTGGCAGGTACCGGACCGCACAGGTGGCGATCAGCCGGTCGTACTCGCCCCCGTCCGGGTCGCCGAGCAGCCCGTCACCGATGACCAGCCGGGGGGCGAACCCCGCCGCCTTGATCGCGGCAGCGGCAGTGGCGCCGACCGCCGGGTCGTACTCGATGCTGGTCAGGTTGGCGTCCCCGAGGCGGTGCGCGCCGAGGGCGGTCGAGTAGCCGGTCCCCGTGCCGATCTCCAGCACCCGGTGCCCGGTCTCGGCGCCGAGCTGGTGCCACATGCGCAGCACCAGCGACGGCAAGGTGGACGATGACGACGGAGTCCCGATCACCGCCCCCTCGGCCACGTCCTCGGGGCGGGTCCGCCCGTCGAGCTGGGTGACCAGCGTCTCGTTCGAGTAGACCTGCTCCAGCCAACCAGGGTCGGTCCTGTGCACCGGGCGGTACGCGGTCGGATTGCTTCCCGGGACCGCCGCGAAGAACGATCCGACGAACAGTTCCCGGGGCACCGCCAACGCGGCGGCCCTCCAGGCCGGATCGTCGACCGCGTCGCCCCCGGTGAGCCCGTCCACCAGGGCGGCGCGGAGCTGAGCCGATGTGGTCACGAGTCGGGGCCCTTCTCCAGTTGGTCGGCGATGGCGTGGGCAATCGCCGAAGCGGTATCGACACCCTGCCAGGCCCATTGGCCGTTGGGGTTGCACTCAAGGAAGTACCAGTCACCTGCGGCGGTCACCGCGAAGTCGAACGCACCGTAAACCAAACGGAGTTCGTTCAGATAAGCGATCACAGAGCGCGCAACGGGCCCGGGCACTTCGATCGGCGTGCACGTCATCAGGTCTTGACGCTCGCGCCAGTCGAGATCGGGACTGCCGATCCGGACACCGAACAACCGGTCACCCACGGCGGTCACCCGCACGTCGAACGACTTGGACACGGCGGCTTGGAACATGTGCGGACACACGGACACGGCGTCGGTGATCTCGGCCGGATCGACTTCCCGTACCCACACCGTTTGCGCAGTGCCGTCGGGGGCTCGGTACCGGCTGTCCCACACCGGCTTGTAGACGGCTCCGCCGGACTGGTCGGCGCAGAACCGGCGCGCTTCGTCGGTATCGGCGGTGATGACCGTGTTCGGCACCAGGAAACCGCTCCGGCCCGCCACGACAAGCTGTGCGGGCTTGTACTCCGCGTTCCGGATGTGCCACGGGTGATTGACGTAGTGGGCGTCGGGAAGCGACGCGAAGATGCCGCCAGCACCCCAAAATGCTTGCGCACTGGTGAACTTGGACGCGTGTTCGTCCAGTCCCGGCGGCGCCCGGTAGGGCGAGGGCCGGCGGACCCAGACCGACCGCACCCGAGTGAGGTCGAGTTCCCGGCTTGATGTGCGGAGAGTGCCCCGCTGCTCGCTCCTGCTGTAGTGGGCGGTCAGCGAGGCACCCCCGAGCAGATCGGCACCGGGGTCCACCCGGACGACCGGGACTCGGCGCTCGGCCAGGATGCGGAGCACCACATCGGCCGTCACGTCGTGCGCGTTGGTCAGGACCAGGACAGCCCGGTGTCGGTCCTGCGCCATGTCAGCCAGCGCCCTGGTCCTGGTCGTTCGCTGGCATGCTGTCCATGTCGGTGGGTGCGCTCTGCCCGCCGCTCTGCCCGTCACCGCCGCCCGTGTTCGTGGGCGTGCTGGTCTCCGTGCTGGTGCCGTGCGCCCCCATCTCGACCTTGCGACCCTGATCGTCCACGAACACGGCAACCTGCGTTTCGGGGTCGATCACGGCCGAGACGGCAGGGACCGAGCGGGTGTCCGGGTACGGACCCATTCGGGTCGTGCCCCACGGTGCGGTTGTCATCTGTGCTGCGCCTCCATGTTCTTCGTTGCCGTGCTCTTCCACGGCCCGAGCAACACCAACGACGGTAGGGAGAAGCCACGCCCGGCCTCAACGAAGTTGCGAGATATTGCGCCGATTCACCCGAGAGTGTCGAGCGCGGCTGTGATCACGGCGCGAGCCGCGTCCCCGTAGACGGCCGCTTCGGACAACTGGACGAACGCCTTGGCGTAGTCGGCCAGTTCGCGAGGCTGCCTGACGTTGATCTCGGCTGTCAGGGTCTCCACCACGGCGTGCCGGTCATCGAACAGGTAGAACGCTTCCAGCGGCCAGACGGTGCGCTGGGCGGTGAACGGAACGATCCCGAGGGAGACGGTGGCGAGCGGCCCCACGGTGAGCAGGTGCCGAAGCTGGCCACGCATCACCTCGGTATCGCCGATGCGGTACCTCAGCACTGACTCCTCCATCAACACCACGAACCGGCGGCCGCCCTCGTACAGGAACCGGCTGCGGGCCACGCGGGCGGCAACGGCCTCTGTCACGTCGTCGGGAGTTCCCTGGAACTGCGTGATGGAGCGCATCAAGGCCGTGGCGTAGGCCGGCGTCTGGAAGAATCCGGGCACGACGTTGGACACGTACACCCGGCACAGACGGGCCCGCTCGTTCAGCGCGTAGACGTCCTCCTGGACCTTGCGCATGCCGTTGCGCTGGAGCCGACGCCACTCCATGTACATCGACTCCACCGCGCGCGCCGTGGCAATGAGGTCTTGCACCTGTTCCTCGGCGCCACAGGCGATGCACCAGGCCCGAACGTCCGCATCGGAAGGGGCCGTTTTCGCGGAGAGGATGCGCGAGGTCTTCGCCGGGTGCCATCCACACCGGGCAGACAGTTCTTGCCCCTTGAGGCCGGCGTCCAGCATCAGCTCGCGCAGACGCGCGGCAACGGCGGCGCGGGCGGCCTGCGCGCTGGATGAGGGAGAAGCGGGCATGAACTGGCTGTCCGGTGGGATATCGCAGAGGTCAGACGGTGTATTCCGGGTGGTCGATGCCCCGCTCCCAGACGGCTTCGAAGGCCGAGACGCAGAGCTTCACCACCGCCGGGTCCTCGGACAGTTCATATTTGGGGTCGGCCCAGTCCCCGACGCCGGTGAAGTGGTTGAACTCGACCAACCGGCCGTCGAAGACCCAGAAGTCATTGCCCGGTAGTGCGATGTCCGACGCCCGGCGGCGCGGAAGCCAACGGACCTGTTCGCCGGCCGCGACGTTCACGGCGGTCCCGGCGTGCTCGAAGCGGATGTAGTCGGTCACCGGCTCCGAAACGATCCGGGCCCTGCGCATGACCACGCCCCGGCTGACGGCCTCCCGGACGAGAGGCACCCACCCGGCCCAGCCCTCGGACTCGGGGTCGAGATCGGGGTGGACGCCGCTCCGCTGGAAGCGTGCGAAGTCCGTCGACTCATCGCCCACGCCGTACCAGTCACGCATCTCCAGGTGCACGGCCGAGTGTTGCGCGGCCTTGAGCAGGTCAGAGAAGTCCGGAACGTTCTGCGTCATCGAGTGCCTTCCTAATGATCGCCGCCATGCGGAGCGGGATACGGACCACGGCCTCACCCTCGGGGACGCCGATCGTGTGGCCAGGAACCCACTCGGTCGTGCTGACCTCGGTCAGCAGTTCCTCCCTGGGCTTCCAGCCCTGGAACACCAGCTCCCGCTCGTGGTCGTCCACCCACACCGTCGGCGATCCGTTCCCCTGGGTCTCGGGGTCCATCCCGTTGAACCGTAGTGCCATCGGGTCCTCCCGTGCCAAGCCGGTTGCGCGTCCTTGCATTACCGTTCCGCAGAGATGACGGACATTCAAGAGCGCAAGGGGAGCAGGCCGGCGCATTCGGAGCGGGTCCGACGCATCTCGCAAGCGGCACATCCCTTGCGAGTGGAAGGCAGTAAGAGAATGGGCGAGTTCACTCCTGAGGCCGCCGAAGCGCTGAAAACCGCGGCGGCCATCTGCGGACCGCTGGAGCTGGAGGAGATCAGCAACCGGCGGGGCTCGGCGGTCTGGAAGGCGACCGGTCCGCGGGGCGTCGCGAGTATCAAGCTCGGCACCGGCGAGGCCGCCGAGGTCACCGCGAGGGAAGCCTCGGTGCTGGACCAGCTCCCCGGCTACACCGTGACCGCCGGCCGGTTCGACGACGGCGTCTGGTTCGTCACCCCGTGGCTGGTCGGACCGTCCACCTGGCAGGCCCTCCGCCCCCTGCGCAAGGGCGAAGGAGGGCGGGACGAGGCCCTGGCCGCTGCGGTCGGGCTGTGCCGCGCCGTGGCAGACCTCCACGCCGAAGGGTGGGTGCACGGAGACCTCCAGCCCCAGCACGGCATCCACGGTGGCGACGGGACCGTGCGACTCCGCCGTCCGATCCCCCTGTTCGGTCCGCCCAAGACCCCACTACCCGGCGAGGCGGGTAGTGGGGTCTCCGTCCATGTAGCGGCGACCGTCAGCCGGTGACGCTGGGGGTGCCCGTCTCCAGGTGGCCGGTGAAGCGCTGGGACCAGCCGGCGTCCGCGTCCACCGTCACCGTGAAGTCGTACCAGCCGTTGTTGTAGGCCACGGCGTTGAAGAAATCGGTGACGTTGCCGCCGGCGGGGACCTGGTACGTCCAGGGGCCGTCCGTCCGGTAGTTGTTGGAGGCGATCGTGAAGGTCAGCGGCGTCGTACCGGAGTTGGCGAGCTTGAAGTAGACCGCCAGCTTGCCCGTCCCCGGCTCGACCGCGTACGAGGCGGTGACGGCCGCGTTCTTGCCCGCCTTGGTGGCGTCGCCCTTGAAGCGGCGCAGGAAGCGGTTGGGGCCGACGACGGTGAGGTCGTAGGGGCCGCCGCCGAAGTTGGTGCCGCAGTTGAAGAAGTCGCTGGTGGTGCCGCCCGGATCGACGGTGTACTGCCAGGGGCCGCCGCTGCGGTAGGCGTTGGCGTAGGCGGCGAAGTGGGCGGACTTCGCCGCTGCCGCGCCCCCGTTGTCCATCGTGATCCAGACCTTCATCACCCCGCCGGAGCCGAACTCCAGGTGGTCCAGGTTGGCGTTCGGCTGGTACGGCAGGGCGCGGGCCGGCCGGGTGCCGGTCTCCTGGATCGGCAGCTGGTTGTTGACCGGGGCCGGGTTGGGCAGCGGGCCGCACGCCGACAGGCCGATGGTCTGCGAGGTGTCGGGCAGCCCGGGCAGGCCGTAGACCGGGTTGGCGAAGTCGAACGCGCTGGTCAGGTCGCCGCAGACGCGGCGGCGCCAGTCGCTGATGTTCCGGCATTGCGCGGGCGTGCCGAGGGCGGCCGTCCAGGTCTCCAGGAAGCGCAGCACGGAGGTGTGGTCGAAGGTCTCGGAGTTGACCCAGCCGCCGCGGGTCCAGGGCGAGACGGCGATCATGGGGACGCGGAAGCCGAGGCCGATGTTGGTGCCGTTGTAGAACTCGCCCGGGGTGCCGGCGGGGGCGGCCGGCGGCGGGACGTGGTCGAAGAAGCCGTCGTTCTCGTCGTAGTTGATGAACAGGACGGACGAGTTGAAGACGTTCGGGTCGGCGTTCAGCGCGTCGATCACCAGGTGGACGAAGTGCGCGCCGTCGGCCGGGGTGGCGTACGGGTGTTCGGAGGAGGCCTGGTCGGGGACGATCCAGGAGACCTGCGGGAGGGTGCCGTTCAGCACGTCGGCCCTGATCGCGGCGGCGATGTCGTCCGGGGTCCTGCCGGTGGCCTTGGGCACCGAGCCCATGCCCTTGACGGCCAGCGGGCTGCCGGCCGGGGCGCCGGAGAACTGGGTGAAGTACGCGAGGGCGTTGTCGCCGTAGTTGTCGGCGGCGTTCTGGTAGACCTTCCAGCTGACGCCGGCGCTCTCCAGCGCCTCCGCGTAGGTCTGCCAGCGCAGGCCCTTCTCGTCGCCGCCGTCGTACGCGGGGCCGCCGGCGCTGCCGGCCGGGTCGATCTGGCCGGACCAGTGGTAGGTGCGGTTGGGGCCGGTCGCGCTGAGCACGGAGCAGTGGTAGGCGTCGCAGATGGTCCAGTTCTCGGCCAGCGCGTAGTGGAACGGGATGTCCTGGCGGGTGAGGAAGCCGAGGGTGCGGACGTTGCCCTTGGCGGCGACCCAGGAGTCCATCTTGCCGCTGTTCCAGGCCTTGTGCTGATCGCTCCAGCCGTGGCTGAGGTCACCGTTGCATTGGGCGAGGCGCTCGGGGTCGGCGCCGCCGGCCGGCTTGGTCTGGCTGAACTGCCACGGGTACTGGCGGCCGAGCAGGCCGTTGGGCTGGTTGAAGACGCTGTAGCCGCCGGCTATCTGGATGGCGCTGCGGTCGGCGAAGCCGCGCACGCCGCGCAGCGTGCCGAAGTAGTGGTCGAAGCTGCGGTTCTCCTGCATCAGGATCACCACGTGCTGCACGTCGTTGATGGTGCCGGTCTGCTGGAGCGTGGCGGTGGAGGCCACCGCGGGCGCGCCGGGGGCGGCCCCTGCGGCGCTGGTGCCTGCCACGGCGAGTCCCGCCGCGGCGGCACCGGACAGCGTGACGAACTTCCTACGACTCAGCTCGGCCATCAGCCCGGCCCGTCCCTTCACTGGCGATCTGGCGATGTTGTGTACACAAGTCGGGGCTCATCGATCGCGGAGCATCTTCCACCCCGGCCGGAGGCGTCCACCAGATGCGCGCGGCAGGGTTGGCGGACTGTTCGTCCGGGTGTCACCGAGCGACGCCGGGCTGAACGGGCGGCGGAAACGCCGGGGAGGGACGGAGCGGGCGGCTGGTCAGCGGTCCTTGACCTCGATTCCCAGTGCCTGGGCGAACTGCGGCGCCAGCTCCAGCAGTTGGGTGGAGCTGATGACCGCGCCGCGCAGCCCCTGGTGGCCGTCCGCGAGTCCGAGCCGGGCGGCCCCGCGCAGGTCGGTCTTCTTCAGGGTGGCACCGCGCAGCCGGACCTCCTCCAGCGTGGAGCCGGGGAAGGACACCTCGGTCAGCTTGGCCTCGCCGAAGTCCACGTCGCGCAGCAGGCAGTCCTCGAACACGACGTCCCGCAGCACGGCCGCCCGCAGGTTGACCGCCTCCAGCTTGCAGCCGCGGAACACCACCCGGCGCAGCGCCGAGCCGTATCCGGCGACCCCGGCCAGCACGCCGCCGACGAAGGCGCTGTCCTGCCACTCGGTGTCGCTCAGGTCGCAGGCCACCCAGCGGCCGGCCTGCACCCAGACCTCGTTGAAGCGGGCCTGGCGCAGCTTGACCCCGCTGAGCGCGACCCCGGTGAAGGCGCACTCCAGGAACGCCGCCCCGGCCGCCGACTCGTCGGTGTGCTCGCCGCCGTCGAAGTGCGTGGTGTCGTAGCGCTCGTCGCTGCGCAGCCGCCCGGTGTGGGGGCGGAGCAGGTCCGCGTACGGCAGGTCGGCGAGCTGGTCGGGGGCGGAACGCGGCATGGCGGCGGCACCTCACGGTCGGGGGCGAACGGGTCTCGCCCGAATGCTCGCACGCGGCACCGACAACGCCCCGGACCGGCCGCAGCGGACTGCGGCCGGGCCGAGGTGCGGTCCTCAGAAAGGTCAGCCGCGCGCCCAGAGGGAGTTGACGCGGCTGCGCTCGGTGCTGTTCGGGTACGGGTTGGTGCAGGAGGTGCCGGGGCCGCCGCCGGACATCAGCTCGCTGCACGGGCCGGAGTAGTGGTCCGGCAGGCCGAGCACGTGCCCGGTCTCGTGCGCGGTCACCCGGACCGAGTTGTACTGCCGGTTCTGCTGGTAGTCGAGGAAGACGTAGCCGCGCCCGTGGCCGTCGGTGCTGGCGTAGGAGCCGCGACTGTCGTTGCCCTCGTAGTACGAGAAGTCGCCGCCCGAGCCGGCCCGCAGCTGGACGTTGCTGACCGAGCTGTTCCAGATCTGCGCGGCGTTGGCTATCTGGGTGCGGAAGGTCGGTGCCGAGCTGGCGTCGTAGGTGACGACGACGGTCGCCAGGTTCGGGCTGGCGGCCTGCTTGGCCTTCGCGGAGGCCATCACGGCCTGGAAGAACGCCTGGTTGTTCGCGGCCTCGGCGGCCGAACCGGCGTACGTCGAGGCGGTGTAGCCCTGGACGGCCGGGCCGGGGGTGGCGGCGGACGCGGCGGTGGCGGGCAGCACGGCGAGACCGGCCGCGAGGGCCAGGCCGAGGGTCGCGGACAGCACGGATCGCTTCATGTGGGGGCTCCGATTCCGGTGGTGCCGTGGCCGGTTGGGGGCCGGCCCTGGGGGACACCTGGTCAGCGGGTGATGTCCCCAGAGCTTCGGGCAGCCCGGCGGGCGGGCGGATGATGTCAACCCGCGATAGCTTGGATCAATACCCCTTGCGGTAAAGGGATTTGAGATGTCTTTAACCGGCCTTGACTCGCGCGTGCCCCTGGCATTCCGCTCCACCGGCGGTTAGGCTCCCGATCGGGGAAGCAACCGAGCGGCGGGCCACCCGATTCCGGCCGGGCGGCCCGCCGCACCCGAAGGGCATCGGCAACTTCCTTGGCGCCGCAACGAGTTCGCGGGCTCCTCCGATTCGAGGGCTTCCCCAGTTCGCGGACTCGCCCAGTCCGCGGGCTTGCCCGGTCCGCAGGCTTGCCTAGTTCACGGACTCGACGCCGTTCGACCAGAGGCTGTCGACCTGGCCGCGCTCGTTGCTGTCGGGGTAGGGGTTGGTGCAGGACGGGCCGGGGCCGCCGCCGGACATCAGCTCGCTGCACGGGCCGGAGTAGTTGTCGGGCAGGCCGAGCACGTGCCCGGTCTCGTGCGCGGTGACGCGCAGCGAGCTGTACTGCTGGTTCTGCTGGTAGTCGAGGAAGACGTAGCCGTGGCCGTGGCCGTCGGTGCTGGCGTAGGAGCCGCGGCTGTCGTTGCCCTCGTAGTACGAGAAGTCGCCGGTGCCGCTGCTCGCCTGGAGCTGGACGTTGCTGACCGAGCTGTTCCAGATCTGCGCGGCCTGGGATATCTGACTGGTGAAGGAGGGCGCGCCGGCGGTGTCGTAGGTGACGGTGACGGTCTGCAGCCACGGGTTGGCTGCCTGCTTGGCCTTGGCGGAGGCCATCACGGCGTGGAAGAACGCCTGGTTGTTCGCGGCCTCGGCGGCCGAACCGGCGTACGTCGAGGCGGTGTAGCCCTGGACGGCCGGGCCGGGGGTGGCGGCGGACGCGGCGGTGGCGGGCAGCACGGCGAGACCGGCCGCGAGGGCCAGGCCGAGGGTCGCGGACAGCACGGATCGCTTCATGTGGGGGCTCCGGATTCGCGGTACGCCGAACCGCCGGGGCCGGTGGGGGCCGGACACGGCTGCGGCGACGGTGGGGGCGCCCCGGTGGGGCCGGGGCGGATTCGCTGTCCCCGAGCTTCGACCCGCCCGGGCCCGCGGCGGATGATGTCAACCGGCGATAGCACCGCCGCATACCGGCGGGGCCCGCAGCGCGCCCTCCCGCCGCGCTTTGTTCTGTCATGTCCTTGGCGACAAGGCCGGGTGGCGTCTATGCTCCGGGCGTGGAGCTCGACGTGAGACACCTCCGGGTGGTGTGCGCTATCGCCGACACCGGCAGCCTCCGCAAGGCCGCGCTCCAGCTCGGCATGACCCAGCCCTCCCTCACCACCCAGCTGCACCGCATCGAACGGGCCATCGGCGGCACCCTGTTCACCCGCGAGCAGACCGGCAGCCGGCCCACCGCGCTCGGCCACTCGGTGCTGTCCCGGGCCCGGCCGGTGATCACCGAGATGGCCGCGCTGGTGGCCGCCGCCCGCCAGGAGGCCCGCGACGCGGCCGGCCCCGGGCGGCAGCGCCGGCTGCGGATCGGCAGCGTCGGCAGCCGGGCGGTCGCCGCCTGGCTGCGCCGGGTGCACGAACGGCTGCCGGACACCGACACCACCATCCACGTCGACGTCTCGGCCAGCGCCCTGCTGCGGATGGTCGCCGCCGACCAGCTGGACGTGGCCTTCGTCTACGAGAGCGAGGGCTTCCCGCTACGGGTGCCGCCGGACGCCGAGCACCGGGTGCTGATGGCCCGTGAGCCCCAGTTCGTCGCGCTCGCCGCCGGACACCCGGCCGCCGCCCGCCCGGTCGTCCACCTGACCGATCTCGCCGAGGACACCTGGATGGTCGACCCGACCGCCGACCACGAGTACGCGGCGATGCGCCGGGTGTTCAGCGATGCCGGGCTCAACCCCCGGGTGGTCCAGGTGCGGGACAACGCCACCGCCGCCGAACTGGTCGCCTCCGGCGAGGCCGTCCGCCCCTGCCAGCCGACCTCCGCCCCCGGTCCCGGCACGGTGGTGCGCCCCGTGCACGGGGACCCGCTGGCCGTCCGGCTGCTCCTCACCTGGCGCCCTCGCGCGCTCAGCCAGCCCGCGCTGGACGCGCTGTACGGCGAACTGCGCGCCGCCTACCTGGACCTGGCCAAGGTCAACCCGGCCTACCTGGCCTGGCTGGCCCGGCACGAGCCGATCCTGCTGGACTGCGCCTGAGCATCACCTTCCCGCTCGGCCGGCGGACGACGGCCGGGCACCCCACGACGGCCAAGCACCCCAGAACCGCCGGGCACCCCCGTCAGCCCTCCCGGCTGTGCAGCACCACGCCCACCGCCACGGTCAGCGCGCAGACCAGGCCCGCCGCCGGCACACCGGAGCCCCCGAACGCCGTGCAGGCCAGCACCAGCACCGCCCCGGTCGGGGCCAGCGCCTGCGCCAAGCCGGTCTTGGTGTGCCGGGAGTGCAGCAGCCAGACCGTGAGCAGGTAGAGCGCGGTGGGCACGGTGACCGTCGCGGTGGCGGCCGTCGCGGAGATCTCCGCCTGGTGCACGGCCGACTCCACCGCCACCTCCAGTCCGGTGCCGATCGCGGCGGCCGCGCCGAACACCAGGTAGTGGCCGTACCCCCAGGCGAAGGCCTGCCGGTTGGAGCGCAGGTGCTCGTGGACCGGCCGGGCGAAGTAGATCCACCAGGCCGCGAAGCAGATCAGCAGGCCGCCGACCGCCACCGGCAGCAGCCGGCCCAGCTCCTCGTGCTCGTCCACCGCCGACTGCACCGCGACCGTCGCGGCCGCCACCGTCTCGCCGAGCACGATCAGGGTGAACAGCCCGTACCGCTCGGCGATGTGGTGCGGGTGCCAGGAGGTCTGCTTCCGCAGTTCGGCGACCACCGGCACGGCCAGCTCGCACAGCACCCCGAGCGGGATGACCACCGGCCGGACGGCGTCCGGCAGCAGCACCACCACCACCCAGCCCACCTGGCAGAGCGCGATCCCGACCGCGTACCGCACGGCGACCCGGCGCGCCTCGCCCTGCTCGCTGGCCGCCGCCCGCAGCCACTGGGTGACCATCGCCAGGCGCATCACCACGTACCCGGCGATCGCCAGCGTCAGGTCCTGGGTGGCGAACAGCCGTGGCACCCCGGCCGCGAGGACCAGCACCCCGGCGATCTGCACCAGCGTGGTGACCCGGTACGGCACGTCGTCGCAGTCGTACGCGGAGGCGAACCAGGTGAAGTTCATCCAGGCCCACCAGATCGCGAAGAAGGCGATCGCGTAGCCGCGCAGGCCGTCGCCGTAGTGGCCGGCCGCCAGGGAGTGGGCGAGTTCGCGCCCGGCCTGGCCGACGGCGACCACGAAGCAGAGGTCGAAGAAGAGTTCCAGCGGGGTGGCGACCCGGTGCGGCTCGTCCCGGTCGCGCGGGACCATCCGGCGCACCGGGGGCGGGTCGACGGGGCGCGGGTGGGGGGCGGCGGCGGATTCGCTGGCCATCGGTGCTGCTCCGGGTTCGGGAGGGGCTGGCTGTCCCGCGCATCCTGGCAGCGGCCCGGGCCCCGCGCACGCACCGGCGCGACGGGCGCAGCGGTTCGCGATCCCGGGATCGATTGCGCCTTTCGTCCGCTTTTTTCCTTGCCGTCAGCCGTAGTTGACGCCCCGGTGCGCGAACCGGGTGACAGCGCGGCGGGTTTCCGGGCGCGCCCCGCGCGCTGCGCCGCGGCCGGCCGGACGGCCCCGCTAGATTCGTCCCCGGTTGGAAGCGAGCGCGGGCCTTGCGGGGCCCCACGACACGGGCGGCCTGCGGGCAACGCGGAAGGTCAAGGCCGGTGGCAGGAGAGCGGGGGCGGCAGAGCCGACCTTCCCGTGTCCGTACCACCGGCCTCGTGATCACCGCGCTGCTCGCCAGCGCCTGCCGCCCGGTCGCTCTCGCCGCGTCCGCGGCGGGGGCTACTTCTCCCAGCCGACCTTGGCGTAGTCCTCCCCGGCCAGGCCGAAGGCGCCGTAGTTGGCGAGGCCCTTGCGCGTCGCCACCACGGTCGGCCGCTGGTAGAGCTCGACGGTGTGGCCGAGTTCCCAGATCTTCGCGTCGGCCTGGTTGTAGAGCTTCGCGGCCTCCACCGGGTCGACCGTCCCGGCCGCCTTCTTGAGCAGGTCGTCGACCTCCTGGCTGCCGATCCGCGAAGGGTTGTTGAAGGTGTTGTCCCCCACCGGCAGACGGAAGTTGCCCAGGCTCTTGGAGAGCGGGAACGAGTCGGTGTTGCGCCAGCTCGCGATCTCGAACTTGCCCGGGTTCACGTACTTGGTGAAGAAGTCGTTGGCGGGCACCTTGTCCAGGCTCACCTTGACCCCGGCCTGCAGCCACATCGCGGCGGCGGCGGTGGCCAGGTCGATCTGGGCCTGCGGGGTGGACTCGTTGACCGTCCAGTGCAGTTGCAGCGACTGGCCGTCCTTGGTGCGCGGCTGGCCGGCGCCCGCCTCCTTCCAACCGGCGTCGTCCAGCAGCTTCTTGGCGGCGGGCACGTCGAACTTCGCCCACTCGCCCGAGTTGTCCTGGTAGCCGGTCTGGTTGGGCATGAAGATGTGGTTGCCGAGCGGCTTGAACTCCACCGGCACCCCGTTGTTGGCGATCTTGATCAGCGCGGACCGGTCGAGCGCCTTGCCGAGCGCCTGGCGGACCTTCTGGTCCGCCAGCGCGCCGCCGGAGCCGAAGGAGATGTGCACCTCGTCCCACGGGCTGGCGGCCCGGATCGCGGTGTCCTTGGCGTCCTTGAGCTGCCCGTACGCGGCGGCGGTGCCGGCCGTGGCGAGGTCGATCTCGTTGTTGAGGTACGACTGGGTGGTCGCGGACTGGGTCATCACCCGGAAGGTGATCTTGTCCGCCTTGGCCTTGGTGCCCCACCAGGCCGGGTCCGGGACGAGCGTGAGGGTCTGCGCGGTCTTGTCCGCCACGCCGATCTTCAGCGCGCCCGCGGTGATCGGGATCTTCTCCACCCAGCCCTTGTTGAAGTCGTCCGGGGTGGCGATGCCGGCCGCCGGGATCAGCGGGCGGAACAGGTTCTGCCAGTCCGCGTACGGCTCGGAGAAGGTGACCTTCACCTCGCTCGGGTCGGCCCCCTGCTCGACGGCGGAGATCTGCTCGTAACCGGACGGGTCGGCGATGTTGTACGCCGGGTCCTTGCCGTTGCTGGCCTGCCAGTCGGCCTTGAAGTCCAGGTAGCTGAGCGGCTTGCCGTCCGACCACTTGGCCTTGGGGTTGAGCTTGTAGGTGATCACCTCGGGCGAGGTCGAGGTGACCTTGGCGTCCAGCAGGTAGTCGGCGTTGGGCTGGAAGGTGCCGGAGGCGTCCGTGTTGAAGAGCGACGGCTCCAGGGCGCGCATGATCGAGACCGCGTCGCCGTAGGTGCCGTCCACCTGGAGCGGGTTCCACTGGGTGATCCACTGGTACAGCGGGAACCGCACCTCGCCGCCGTCCTTGACCTGGTCCAGCGGCTTGGCGTTGATGTCCTGGGAGTCCTGCCGGGGCGGCTCGCTCTTCGCCACCTTGTCGGCCGAGCCGCCCCCGCCCGAGGTGCACGCGGTGACCGCCAGCGCGACGGCGACGGCGAGGGCAGTCGCCCGGCCGAGGCGGCGGGCCGTGGTGGAAGCGTCCATGGAGTCCCCCTGGTGAGGTCTTCGAAACGGGCGGTAACGGGCAGTTGTGCCGCGTGAGGTGTGGCGGGGCTTGAGCGTGGGCAGCCAAGTCGGCACCGGGCCAGCAGAACGTAACAGCCGATCAGTTCCGTCACCAGGGGGAGAACCGCACACCTGATCCAGAAGTCATCCGCGGCAATACTGCCGCAACACCCCGGCCGCGCACCGCTGCCAGACTCTGACCTGCGCTTTCCCCGTACCGCCTCGTCCTCCTGCCGTCCGAAGGCCTGAACGGGCCCCGACCGAAGGCCACCACCCGATGCCCACCAGACGCGTCGGCCCCTCCCCCACCCCGGGCGGCCGTTGATGCTCCGTTACCTGGCGAAGCGCCTGAGCTACTACGCGGTGCTGCTGATCGCCGCCGTCTTCCTGGCGTACGCGATCTCCGCGACCGCCCTCCAGCCGCGCACCTACTTCGACGCCAAGGTCCCCCGCCCGGCCGCCGAGTCGGTCGAGCGCCAGCTCACCGCGCTCAACCTGAACGACCGCACCCCGGTCGTCGAACGCTTCGGCCACTGGGCCGACGGGCTGCTCCACGGCGACCTCGGCCGGACCATCCACGACACCCCGGTCACCGACGACTTCGGCCGCCGGGTCTGGGTCTCGCTGCGGCTGCTGCTGCTCGGCAGCCTGCTCGGCATCGTCCTCGGCATCGCCGCCGGGGCCTGGAGCGCCGTCCGCCAGTACCGGATCTCCGACCGGCTGCTCACCGTGCTCTCCTTCGTCCTGCTCTCCACCCCGGTCTTCCTGGTCGCGCTGTTCCTCAAGAACGGCGCCATCGCCGCCAAGGACGCGGCCGGCCACGACGTCATCCCGTTCACCGGCTACGAGACCCCCGGACTGACCGGCGGCCTCGGCGCCCACCTCGCCGACTGGGCGCTGCACCTGCTGCTGCCCACCATCTCGCTCGCGCTCGGCGGCCTCGCCACCTACAGCCGCTACCAGCGCGGCACCATGCTCGACGTGCTCGGCTCCGACTACCTGCGCACCGCCGAGGCCAAGGGGCTCACCCGCCGCAGGGCGCTGGTCAAGCACGGGCTGCGGACCGCGGTGATCCCGATGTCGACCATGTTCGCCTACAGCTTCCTGGGCATCTTCACCGGCGCGATCTTCACCGAGACGATCTTCGGCTGGCACGGCATGGGCGAGTGGCTGATCCAGTCGATCAACGAACAGGACGTCAACTCGGTCGTCGCCGTCAACCTGTTCACCGCCGTCGTCGTCCTCGCCTCCGGCTTCCTCGCCGACACCCTGCACGCCGCCCTCGATCCGCGCGTGCGGTCCTGACCGGAGGTGAACTGACGTGACCACCGTCGCCGTGGAACCGGCCGCCCCGGCCGCCGCCCCCCGCACCACCGGCCGGGCCCGGCTCGTCCTCGCCCGGCTGCTGGCCGCCCGCGGGGCCGTCGCCGGAGCCGTGATCGTCCTGCTGCTGTTCGCGCTCGCCTTCGGCGGGCCGTACCTCACGCCCTGGGACTACGCCGCCCCCGACTTCGGCGCGCTGCACCAACCGCCGTCCGCCGAGCACTGGTTCGGCACCAACGGGATCGGCCAGGACGTCTTCGCCCAGACCGTCCGCGGCCTGCAGAAGTCGCTGGTCATCGGCCTGCTGGTGGCCCTGTTCTCCACCGTGCTGGCCTCCCTGGTCGGCGCCTGCGCCGGTTACTTCGGCGGCTGGGCCGACCGCGCGCTGATGTTCGCGGTGGACCTGCTGCTGGTCTTCCCCAGCTTCCTGATCATCACCATCGTCTCGCCCCGGCTGAAGAGCGCCGGCTGGATCGCCTTCGTACTGCTGCTCGCCCTGTTCAACTGGATGATCACCGCCCGGGTGGTCCGCTCGATGACCATCTCGCTGCGCGAGCGCGAATTCGTCCGCGCCGCACGGTTCATGGGAGTGCGGCCGCTGCGGATCATCACCCGCCACATCCTGCCGAACGTCGCCTCCTTCCTCATCATCGACGCCACCATCGCGGTCGGCGGCGCCGTGATGAGCGAGACCGCGCTCTCCTACTTCGGCTTCGGCGTCAAACCGCCGGACGTCTCGCTCGGCACCCTGCTCGCCGCCGGGACCAGCGAAGCCCCGGTGTTCCCCTGGCTGTTCTACTTCGCCGCCGGGCTGCTGGTGCTCTTCGTCCTCGCCGTCAACCTGATCGGCGACGGGCTGCGCGACGCCCTCGACCCCACCGCCGGGGGCGCGCCCCGCCGCCGCTCCGCCCGGAGGAAGAAGCCGTGACCACCACCGTCGACACCCCCCTGCTCGCCGTCAGCGACCTGCGGGTGGACTTCGCCGGGCCGCACGGCCCCGTCCCCGCCGTCCGCGGGGTGGACCTCACCCTGCGGCGCGGCGAGACCCTCGGCATCGTCGGCGAGTCCGGCTCCGGCAAGTCCGTCACCGCGCTGTCCGTGCTCGGCCTGCTGCCGAGGACGGCCGGCGTCCAGGGCTCGGTGCGACTGGACGGGCGGGAACTGGTCGGGCTGCCCGGCAAGGAGCTCGCCGCGATCCGCGGCCGCCGGATCGCCATGGTCTTCCAGGACCCGCTGTCCGCCTTCACCCCGGTCTACCGGATCGGCGACCAGATCGCCGAGGCCGTCCGCATCCACCAGCGGGTCGACCGGGTCGCCGCCCGCCGCCGGGCCGCCGAACTCCTCGACCTGGTGGGCATCCCGGCCCCCGAACGGGCCCTGGACAGCTTCCCGCACGAGTTCTCCGGCGGCATGCGCCAGCGCGCGATGATCGCCATGGCGATCGCCAACGGCCCCGACGTCCTGCTCGCCGACGAGCCGACCACCGCGCTGGACGTCACCATCCAGGCCCAGGTGCTGGACGTGCTGCGCACCGCGCAGCGGGAGACCGGCGCGGCCCTCGTCCTGGTCAGCCACGACCTCGGGGTGATCGCCGGGATGGCCGACCGGGTCGCGGTGATGTACGCGGGGCGGGTGGTCGAGACCGCCGGGGTGGACGAGCTGTTCGCGGCCCCGCGCCACCCGTACACGCTCGGCCTGATCGGCGCGGTGCCCCGGCTGGACGGGCTCGGCGGCCCGCTCGTCCCGATCCCCGGCGCACCCGCCCCGATGGCCGACCTGCCGCCGGGCTGCCCGTTCGCCGCCCGCTGCCCGCTGGCGGAGGAGCGCTGCTCGGCGGCGGAGCCGGAACTGGCCGGGGGCGACGGTCACCTGGCGGCCTGCGTCCGGTCGGCGGAGCTGGCCGAGCGGCGGCCCGCGCCGGCCGACGTCTACCCGGTGCCGGCGCTTCCGGCCCCGTCGGCCGCTCCGGAGGACCGGGGGGACCGGAGCTCGCGGGCGCCGGTGCTGGCGGTGAGCGGCCTTGGCAAAACGTTTCCGCTCCTCAAGGGCACGGTGTTCAAGCGCCGGGTCGGCGAGGTCTACGCGGTGGACGGCGTCGACCTGGACCTCCGGGAGGGCGAAACCCTCGGCCTGGTCGGGGAGTCCGGCTCCGGCAAGTCCACCACGCTGTTCGAACTGCTGAACCTCACCGCCCCCGAGACCGGCCGGATCGAACTGCTCGGCCACGACACCGCCGAGCTCTCCCGCGCCGAGGCCCACCGGCTGCGCGCCCGGCTGCAGATCGTCTTCCAGGACCCGATGGCCAGCCTCGACCCGCGGATGCCGATCGGCGACATCATCGCCGAACCACTGCGCGCCCAGCACGCCGCCCGCGAGGAGATCGCCCGCCGGGTGCCCGAACTGCTGCACCAGGTCGGCCTCGACCCGGACCACGCCGCCCGCTACCCGCACCAGTTCTCCGGCGGGCAGCGCCAGCGCGTCTCCATCGCCCGGGCCCTGGCCGTCCGGCCGAAACTGCTGGTCCTGGACGAACCGGTCTCCGCCCTGGACGTCTCCATCCAGGCCGGGGTGCTCAACCTGCTGCAAGCGCTCAAGGCCGAACTCGGCCTCTCCTACCTGTTCGTCTCGCACGACCTCTCGGTGATCCGGCACCTCGCCGACCGGGTCAGCGTCATGTACCTCGGGCGGACGGTCGAACAGGGCGAGGTCTCCGCCGTCTTCGACCGCCCCCGGCACCCGTACACCCGCGCCCTGCTCTCCGCCGTCCCACTGCCCGACCCCGCCGCCGAGCGCGCCCGCGACCGCATCCTGCTCGCCGGCGACCCGCCCTCCCCCACCGAGCGCCGCACCGGCTGTTCCTTCCGCACCCGCTGCCCGGTGTACGCCCGCCTCGCCGACCCGGCCGCCCGCACGCGGTGCGAACAGGAACGGCCGGCGCTCCTCGACGACATCCCCGCACAGGACCACCAGGCGGCCTGCCACTACCCGGAGTCGTAGCCGGCCGCCTGTGATCGCCGCGGGCGACCACTGCGGGTGATCACTGCAGGTGACCGTCCGAAAGCGATTCGGCGGATCGACCGGGTGCCGTGTAAAGTTCTCCGGGTCAGCAGGCGCCGCTAGCTCAGTTGGTTAGAGCAGCTGACTCTTAATCAGCGGGTCCGGGGTTCGAGTCCCTGGCGGCGCACATGGCAAGGTCTCAGGCCGCTCACTTCGGTGGGCGGCCTGAGGCGTTTCAGTGGGCGTCGCGCCGGGTGCCCGGCCTCAGAAGGCGCCCGGCCTCAACGGATGCCCGGCCTCAACCAGTGTCCAGGACGGCGGAGGCCACCGCGTCCGGGCGGTCGAACATCACCAGGTGCCCGGCCGGGGCGGTGGTGCGGTAGTCGGCCCCGAGCAGCGCCGCCAGCTCCCGCTGGCCGGCCAGCCACTCCTCGGTACGGCGGCTGCGGCAGCCGTCGTCGGCGGCGAGCACGGTGACCGGCAGGCCCTCGGGCAGCGGCCGGGTGCGCCGCAGCCCGTCCACCTCGGCGGCCAGGTCGAGGTAGCGCGCGTTCTCCCGCAGCAGGGCGCGCAGGGCCCGGCCGGTGCGGTAGCAGTGCCGCACCAGCGGCGCCGGGGCGAGGTCCTCGCGGCAGACCGTGGACAGCCTGGCCGTCAGTCGGCGGGCGGCCGGGCCGAGCAGGTACGGCACGGCGACGGCGGTGGCGGCGCCCGCGAGCGCCCGGGCCGCCAGGTCGCGCGCGCCGGGGGCCGGGTACGGCCGGGCCGCCGGTTCGACGCTGCCGTCCACCAGGACCAGCCCGGCGGCCCGGTCGGGGTGCAGCCGGGCGAAGGCCTCGACGTGGAAGCCGGCCAGCGAGTGGCCGACGACGGTGCAGGGCCCGCGCAGCCCGAGGCCGTCCAGCACCGCGCGGATCCGCTCGGCCTCGCCGGCGGCCGTCGGAGCGGGCCGCCCGGTGGCGGGCTCGGGGGCGCTCAGCCCGTAGCCGGGCCGGTCGAAGCGGACCACGGTGCGGTAGGGCGTGAGGAAGGGGACGACCAGGTCCCAGTCGAACCAGCTGCTGCCGAGGCCCCCGGTGAGCAGGCAGACCGGGCCGCTGCCCTCGGTGCGGACGTGCAGCGGGACGCCGTCGACGCGCAGGAAGCGCGCCCGGGTGCGGGGGTCGTCGGGTGCGGTCATGCCGGCTCCCGGCCCGGGGGCCGTTCGGCCGGCCGGGGCCCCCGGTGCGGCGGAGAAGCGTCGGACCAGGTGGATTCGTCGGACGGCGCCCCTGCGGGGAGGGCCAGGCTCAGCGCCAGGACGGCCAGCCAGAGCGCCACCAGCAGCACCTGGAGCCGCTGGCCGGCCCCGAGCGCCCAGGTGCCGCGCCCGGCCTCGAAGGCGGCGATCGCGGCCAGGCTCCAGCCGGTGGCCAGCAGTTCGGCGCCGAGCAGCCAGGGCCCGATCCGGCGCACCGGCGGCCACCAGCCGTAGCGGCGGGCGGCGACGGTGAGCGCGGCCAGCCCGGTGAGCGCACCGAGCATGGCGAGGCTGCTGGTGACGGCGTGCGCGGTGTGGGTCGCGGGGACGAGCCCGGCGGTCTCGCGGGCGGCGCACATCTCGTCGCTGGTGGGGGCGCAGCTGAGCGGCAGCCGGGAGTCGGCGGCGGTCGCCGCGCCGAACAGGGCGAGGGCGGACCAGCCGACCACCGCCCACCCGCGCCGGGCGCCGCGCGGCCCGGCCTGCCCACCGGCGAGGGCGGTGACGGCCGCGGCGAGCACACAGAGCCCGGCGACCAGGTCGGTGGCCCGGAACAGGCCGCCCAGCGGCTGGTCCTCGGCCGCGAGTTCGCTGATGTACGCCTGCACCGGGTCGAGTCCGGTGCTCAGCACGACCTCCAGCACCCACGCGGTGTACGCCGTGGCGCTGAGCATCAGCAGCGCGGCGACCGCCTTCCGCGCGTTCGGGTGTCCGGGCTTGGGGCTGGGCACCGTTCCACCCTAACCGGCGGCGAACTGCACCCCAACCGGGCGGAAACGGACACCTCGGCGGCGGGCTCGTTCCCGCGCGGCCGCGGGCGGTTCCGGGCGGTTCGAGGCACCCGCCGGGACCGTGTATTGTTTTCCAGGTCAGCAGGCGCCGCTAGCTCAGTTGGTTAGAGCAGCTGACTCTTAATCAGCGGGTCCGGGGTTCGAGTCCCTGGCGGCGCACAGACATTTGGGGAGCCTCTCGCAACAGCGAGGGGCTCCTCAATTTTTTGGCCTTCGACGTCCGTTTTGCGTGTGATGTCGGTCTCGATTGCCGTTCCGGTGGAGCCAATCGGCCCGCCCGGCTCGTCCAGGGCAGTAAACCGGAATCGGGACAAAGGTCCCTAACCACCGATGTCCCCGTCCGTGCAGGCTGACCCGGTCCGCCCGCAGGAAAGGCCGCGCCTTGTCCGAGAACGCCCAGAGCGGCCGTCGCACGCCGTCGACAGGCCTCCGACCGGTCAAACGCTTCAAGCGCGCCGCCCCCGTGACGGGCGGCGGGAAGCCCCGCCGCCCGAAGCGCACCGGCTGGCGCCGGCTGATCCCCACCTGGCGGATGAGCCTGCTCGGCCTCGCCGCGGCCCTGCTGCTCGGCGTCGGCCTGTTCGTGCTCGGGGTCACGCTGGTGAAGGTCCCCGACGCGCACGCCGCCGCGACCGCGCAGAGCAACACCTGGCTCTACGCCGACGGCTCCGTGATCACCCGCACCGGCCAGACCAACCGGCAGAACGTCAGCCTGGACAAGGTCTCCCCCGCCGCCCAGCACGCCGCACTGGCCGCCGAGGACCGCAACTTCTACCACGAGGGCGCCGTCAACGTGCAGGGCCTGCTCCGGGCCGCGGTCAACACCGCCAAGGGCGCGGGCACCCAGGGCGGCTCCACGATCACCCAGCAGTACGTGAAGAACACGTACCTGAACCAGAAGCAGTCGGTCACCCGCAAGGTGAAGGAACTCTTCATAGCCATCAAGGTGGACGCCACCGAGAGCAAGGACGACGTCCTCTCCGGCTACCTGAACACCTCCTACTACGGCCGCGGCGCCTACGGCATCCAGGCCGCCGCCCACGCGTACTTCGGCGTCGACGCCTCCGCGCTCAACCCCGCCCAGGGCGCCTACCTGGCCACCCTGCTGAACGCCCCGAGCGCCTACGACGTGGCCACCGCGACCCCGGCCGGCAAGCAGAACGCCGTCAACCGCTGGAACTACGTGCTGGACGGCATGGTCAAGGAGGGCTGGCTCTCCGCCGAGGAACGGTCCGCCACCACCTTCCCGGACGTCAAGGACCCGCAGCCCAACCCGGGCCTGTCCGGCCAGACCGGCTACCTGGTGAACGAGGCCACCCAGTACCTCACCTCGAACCAGGTCATCAGCGAGACCGAGCTGGCCAAGGGCGGCTACACGATCAAGCTGAGCATCGACCCGGCCCGCCAGCAGGCCCTCCAGGACTCCGTCCAGGCGCAGCTGCACGACACCCTGAACCCGGACAAGCGGAAGAAGGACGCGGCCGCCCAGGCCGGCGCCGTCTCCGTGGACCCGAAGACCGGTGCGGTCGTCGCCCTCTACGGCGGCGTCGACTACGTCAAGCACTACGTCGACAACGCGACCCGGCGGGACTACCAGGCCGGCTCGACCTTCAAGGCGATCGCCCTGGCGGCCGCGTTCGAGAACAACGCCAAGACCCAGGACGGCCGGACCGTCACCCCGCGCACCGTCTACGACGGCACCAGCGGCCGCAAGGTCCGCGGCGGCAAGGGCACCCCGTACGCGCCGCCGAACGAGGGCGACAGGAGCTACGGCCAGATCTCCCTCCAGCAGGCCACCGACTGGTCGGTCAACTCGGCGTTCGCCCAGCTGGCCCAGGACACCGGGCTCCAGAAGGTCAAGGACACCGGCATCGCGCTGGGCCTGCCCGGCAGCACCCCGGGCCTCGACCCGGTGCCGTCCATCCCGCTCGGCGCGGCCACCCCGAGCGTGCTCGACATGGCCGGCGTGTACGCGGCGCTGGACAACGGCGGCAAGCAGATCACCCCGTGGCTGGTGCAGTCCGTGGACCGCGAGGGCGAGGCCGTCCCGCTGCCCGCGCACAAGACCACCCAGGCGATCAGCACGGACACCGCGAACCAGGTCACCTCGATGCTCCAGGGTGTGGTGAACGACCCGGGCGGCACCGGCTGGCGAGCCAAGGCGCTGGGCCGCCCGGTGGCCGGCAAGACCGGCACCACCGACGACCAGAAGTCGGTCTGGTTCGTCGGCTACACCCCCGAGCTGGTCACCTCGGTGGCCCTGTTCGGCCAGGACCCGGGCAGCGGGGCCCAGGTCAGCCTGAGCGGCGTCGGCGGGATCGACGGCGCGGCGGGCGGCCAGTTCCCGGCGCAGATCTGGACCAGCTACATGAAGGCGGCGCTCAAGGGCGTGCCGGTCAGCGACTTCCAGACCCCGGCCGACGGCGGCGACTCCTCCGGCGCCACCGATCTGCCGACGGCCCCGTCCTCGCCGAGCAGCACCCCGTCGACCGGGACCGGCTCGAACGGCGCCTCGACCGCCCCCGCGGCGCCGACCACCCCGCCGGGCGACGGCGCCGGGGCCGGGGCCGGGGCCGGCTCGGGCCCGACCACGCCGGCCGGCGGCTCGAACTCCGGCGGCGGCGGTGTGACCAGCCCGCCGACCGCGCCCCCGGCCACCCAGCAGCCGACCGCCCCGCCGACGACGCGGCCCACCGGACGGCCCACCGGACGGCCGACACCCTCCACCGGCCCGACCACGGCGCCGACCACGCAGCCGACCACCCAGCCCACGGGCGGGTCGGACACGCTCACCGGGGCGGGGGCGAACGCCGGGTAGCGGCGGCGGGGGCGGGGCGCCCGAGTGGCGGGAGGGCTCGGGCCGGCGAGGGGGCGCGGACGGCGCAGGGGCGTGCGCGGGCCGGGTGAGTGCGCCGCTGCGCACAGTTCCGTGCAGGACCAAATGACGGAATGGCACCTTACTGACCGCCCGGTATGACTGCCACAATGCGTCGGTGCACAGATCAACGGCCTCGCCCACCCTCCCCACGGGCAGAACCCTCGGCCTCAGCCTCGCGCTGGTCTCCGCGTTCGCCTTCGGCGGCTCCGGCACCGCCGCGAAACCACTGATCGAGGCCGGCCTCTCACCGCTGCACGTGGTGTGGCTCCGGGTCACCGGTGCCGCCGTGGCCCTGCTCCCCATCGCCTACCGCCACCGGGACGCCGTCCTGCGCCGCCCCGGCCTGCTGATCGGGTTCGGCCTGCTCGCCGTGGCCGGCGTCCAGGCCTGCTACTTCGCGGCGATCTCCCGCATCCCGGTCGGCGTCGCCCTGCTCATCGAGTACCTCGGACCGCCGCTGCTCATCGGCTACGTCAAGTTCGTCCAGCGCAAGCCGATCAGCCGGGGCGCCGCGATCGGCGCCGGCGTCGCGGTCGCCGGGCTGGCCTGCGTGGTGGAGGTCTGGAACGGCCTGAGCTTCGACGCGCTGGGCGTGCTCTTCGCCCTCGGCGCGGCCTGCTGCCAGGTCGGCTACTTCGTGCTCGCCGACGCCGGACGCCGGGGCGAGCGCCCGGTCGACCCACTGGCGGTCAGCGCGTTCGGGCTGCTGATCGGCGCCGTCCTGCTCACCGTCTTCACCCGGCCCTGGCAGGCCGACTGGAGCACGCTCGGCGGATCCGTGGTGATGAACGGGCACACCCTGCCCGCGCTGCTCCCGGCCGCCTGGATGATCCTGATCGCGACCGTGCTCGCCTACCTGACCGGCGTGATCGCCGTCGGGCACCTCTCGCCCCCGGTCGCCGGGGTGGTCGCCAACCTGGAGGCGGTCGTCGCCACCGTGCTGGCCTGGGTGCTGCTCGGCGAGCACCTCGGTCTGCCGCAGATCGCGGGCGGCCTGCTCGTGCTGACCGGCGCCTTCGCGGCGCAGACCGGCAAGCCGGCGGCCATGGAGGCCGCGGACGCCGGGGGTGCTCCGGACGCCCGGGATGCTCCGGGCTCTCCGGAACGGGTCACCGCCGAGCGGCAGGTCAGCGGCCGAACCAGCCGAACCAGTCGAGGTGATTGAGCGGCCACACCACGGCCGACACCGGCCCGACCACGTTGTCCACCGGCACGGCCCCGTCCCCGGGACCGCGCTGGTGGTAGCGGGAGTCCGCCGAGTCGCTGCGGTGGTCGCCCTCGACCCAGACGTGGCCCGAGGGCACCGTCACCGGCCCGAAGTCCAGGCCCGCGCAGGAGTCGTCACCGGGGTGCAGGTACGGCTCGTCGACCTTCTTCCCGTCGACGGTCAGCGTGGTGCCCGTGCACTGCACGGTCTGGCCGCCGGTCGCGATGACCCGCTTGACCAGGTAGTTGTCGTCCTTCGGCGGCACCAGGCCGACGAAGCTCAGCACCGAGCCGGCCGCGTTGGTGAACGGGTTCGAGTCGATGGGCTGCGGCGGGAGCCAGCCACCCGGATCCTTGAACACCACCGGCTGCCCGGGCTCCGGCTTCCAGCCGGTCAACGGCGCCAGCTTGTTCACGCCCACCCGGTCGCCGATCCGCAGCGTGTTCTCCATCGAGCCGGACGGGATGGTGAACACCTGGAACAGGCAGGTCTTGATCAGCAGCGCGACCACCAGGCCCACCGCCACCATCGCCGGGATCTCGATCCACCAGGGCCGGGGCCTGCGCCCGGTCCGCCGGGCCTTGCGGCCGCGCGAACCGCGCGCACGGCGGCGGGCCTCGGCGCGGCCTCCGGGCGCGTCACGGGCGTCGGAAGCACCGGGGTCGCGTCCGGCGGCGGGGGCCGGACCGGACCCGGCATCGCTCGGCGTTTCGGGCAGGTTCACCGCCATCGTCGCTGCTCCACCTCTCCGGCTGGGGGAACCTGCACGCTACGCCAACCCCGGAGCCTCACGAAATCCGGCGTTTAGCCGCCCCCGACATGTCCGGGCCGGGCGGCGCCGGGGCCGTTCTCGACGGCTCACCACCGGCCCCCTCAGGGGTGCTCTCAAGCGCGGGCGATGGCCTCGTGGTGCCGGATGACCTCGGCGATGATGAACGTCAGGAACTTCTCGGCGAAGACCGGGTCCAGCTTGGCCCCGGCGGCCAGCTCCCGCAGCCGCTTGATCTGGTCGCGCTCACGCGCCGGATCGGCCGGCGGCAGCTTGTGCTCGGCCTTGAGCCTGCCGACCCGCTGGGTCGCCTTGAAGCGCTCGGCCAGCATGTGGACCACCGCGGCGTCGATGTTGTCGATGCTCTCGCGCAGGCTGGTCAGCTCCGCCCGCACGGCGGCGTCGACCCCGTCGGGCAGGCCGGCGTCGGGGGTCGTGGGGTGGTCCGTCATCGGGGCGGCTCCCGGTGTCTGAAGTGGGCACCCGGCCGTACGGCGGCCGGGCTCGGGCCCGGGCAAATCTAACAGGGCCCCCGTGGTGGAGCCGCACCTTTTGGCGGATCCGTCCACAATCCGGACATCGCCCGCGCCACCCGGCGCCCCGTACCGATCCGGGCCCGTGCCGCCCCGGGCCGAACCGGGGCCGCCCCGTAGGCTGGTGTGCGCATGACCGGAAGTGACGACTCAGCAGTCCCTCAGTAATGGAGGTACCGATCGTGGCAACCACCCGCACCGCCCGCACCGCTTGGGAGGGCAACCTGCTCGACGGCAAGGGGCAGGTGACCTTCGCCTCGTCCGGGATCGGCGAGTACCCCGTCTCCTGGCCGGCCCGGGCCGAACAGCCCAACGGCAAGACCAGCCCGGAGGAGCTGATCGCCGCCGCTCACTCCGCGTGCTTCTCGATGGCCCTCTCACACGGCCTGACCGGCGCCGGCACCCCGCCCGTCAAGCTGGACACCCAGGCCGACGTCACCTTCCAGCCCGGCACCGGCATCACCGGCATCCACCTGACCGTCACCGGCGAGGTGCCCGGACTGGACGAGGCCGACTTCACCAAGGCCGCCGAGGACGCCAAGGCCAACTGCCCGGTCAGCAAGGCGCTCGCCGGCACCACCATCACCCTCACCGCCAAGCTGGCCTGACGCCCCGACGGATCGCGACGGATCCCGGCGCGCTCCGGCCGCTCCGGGCGCGCGGTCGGCGCCCGGGGGCGCGATCTCGGCGCACGCGCCCCTGGCGCACATCATGTGATGTGCACCGGGGGCGTCTGCATGTACCGCCGCACATGATCACAAAGCGGGCGAATCACCCTGGCGGCGGTCACCGCGTGTTGCCGCCGCGGCCTATGATCGGCCGCAGCGCCCTGTTCTTCACGCGGGTCTCCGCGCGACAGCGCCCCACGGCGGGCGCCCCGCACCGGACCGACTCCGAGGACCTCGACAGAGTGCGGAGCCGGCCGCCGGAGTCCCGATTGGCCGGCCGGACCAGCATCCAGCGTCAGCAGCGGACGGGAGCATGCCGTGCCGGGCCAGAACGAGGGGGCCGACGCACACCACCCGGGCGTGCGGCACGAGGAAACACCGCACCACCGTCACCTCACAACACCCCTCCTGGGCCCGAACATCAGCACCGTCGGTCCGGCTGGTTCGGTTGATTCGGTCGGTTCGATCGGTCCCGTCGGTCCGGTCGGTCCGGTCGGTGGCGCCGGTTCCGTCACGGCCGTCGGTGCTGCTGTCGCGGCCGGCGGCCGGGCCGTCGGCACGACGGGTGCGACGGGTGCGACGGGTGCGACGGGTGCGACGGGAACCATGCTGGACGACCCCGGGATGCTGCTCTGCCCCACCTGCTCGGCGCCGCTGACCGACGGCACCCACCGGAGCGCCGTCGACGGCCTCGGCCAGGAGAAGGGCGGGAACGACCGGCTGCTGGCCGCGCTGCGGGCCAGCGAATCCCGCTTCCGGGCCGCCTTCTGCGACGCAGTCATCGGGATGGCCCTGATCGACCCCGAGGACCGGATCATCGAGGTCAATCCCGCCTTCGCCGCGCTGATCGGACGCGGCGTCGGCGAACTGGTCCGCACCCACCTGCACGAGATCATCGATCCGGAGGGCATGCCGCACCGGCTCTTCCCCGAACTCGTCCACGGCGAGCGGGAGCGGTTCCGCGTGGAGAAGCAGCTCAAGCACCGCGAGGGCCGCACCGTCTGGAGCAAGGTCACCGTCTCGCTGATCCGGGACGGCGCCGGCCAGCCGCTCTACACCCTCGCGCTGGTGGAGGACATCACCGAGCAGCGCCGGCTCGGTGACCGCCTGGAGTACCAAGCCCTGCACGACCCGCTGACCCGACTGCCCAACCGGACGTCCTTCTTCGAACGGCTCGACGCCGCCTGCGTCACGGCCACCGGGGCCACCGGGGCTGCTGAGCCCGCCGAGGCTCCCAACACCCCCGACACCGCCGGCACCAGCGACACCGTCCTCGCACCGGCGGACGGGCGCCGGGTCGGCGTCTGCTACCTGGACCTCGACGGCTTCGCGGCGATCAACGAGACGCTCGGGCACCACATCGGCGACCAGTTGCTGATCGCCGTCGCCGCCCGGCTGCGCCGCGGGTTCTCCGAGCACGACGCCCACCTGGTGGCCCGGATGGGCGGTGACGAGTTCGCCGTCCTGGTCACCGACAGCCGGGGCAGCGACCAACTGACCGACCTGGCCGCCCGGATCCTCCAGGAACTGGAACACCCCTTCGACGTCGCCGGACACCGGCTGGTCATCACGGCCAGCGTCGGCGTCGTCGAGCGGTCCGTGCACGAGACCACCCCCACCGACCTGGTCAAGGACGCCGACGCCACGCTCTACTGGTCCAAGGCCGACGGCCGCGCCCGCTGGACCCTCTACGACCCGGACCGCGGCGCCCACCAGCTGACCCGCCAGCTCCTCGCCACCGCGCTGCGGCCCGCCCTGGAGCGCGGCGAGTTCACCATCGAGTACCAGCCGCTGGTCGGCCTGGCCGACGGAGCCGTCCACGGCGCGGAGGCCCTCGTCCGCTGGCGCCACCCCCGCTACGGGACGCTCTCCCCAGACCGCTTCATCCCGCTCGCCGAGGAGACCGGCGCGATCGTGCCCCTCGGCACCTGGGTACTGGAGGAGTCCTGCCGCCAGGCCCGGCAGTGGCTCACCGAGTTCCCCGAGACCGAGACCTTCGTGAGCGTCAATCTGGCCGCCCGCCAGATCTGGGACTCCGACGTGGTCGCCGACGTCGCCCGCGCCCTCGAACGCACCGGGTTGCCGGCTCGGCTGCTCCAGCTGGAGATCACCGAGAGCGCCCTGCTCGGCCCCGGCGGACGGCCGTTGCAGGCGCTCCAGGCGCTCGCGGACATGGGCGTGCGGATCGCGATCGACGACTTCGGCACCGGCTACTCCAACCTGGCCTACCTCTCCCGGCTGCCGGTGCACGTCCTGAAGCTCGACGGCACCTTCATCGAGGGGTTCCGCGACCCGGCCCCGGCGACGAACCCTTCGGAGCTCCCCGAACTCGGCTCCCGCCGCAGCGACGCCGACGAGCAGATCGTGGGCGCGATGGTGCAGCTGGCCCACACCCTCGGCCTGACCGTCACCGCCGAGGGCATCGAGAGCGCCGCGCAGGCCGAACGGCTACGGCTGACCGGCTGCGACACCGCCCAGGGCTGGTACTTCGCCCGGCCGGGCGAGGCCGAGCTCGTCGCCGCCATACTCCGCGAGGGCCGCCCCGGCCCGGACACCAGCCGGTAACCGGGACCGGCGGCCGGGCCGCTCCGTTCAGGCCTCCCCCGCTCAGGCCTCGGCCGTCAGACTTCCGCCGTCAGGCCGTACGCCTCGGCGATCAGGCCGTAGGAGCGGAGCCGGGCCTCGTGGCCGTGGATGTGCGAGGTGACCATCAGCTCGTCGACGCCGGTCCGCTTGCGCAGGACCTCCAGCCCGTCCGCGACCTCGCCCGGGGCGCCGAGCACCACGTTGTCGAGCCAGCTGTCGATGAACTCCGCCTCGGCCGGGCTGTACTGGTAGGCCTCGGCCTCCTCCGGAGTGGGGATCGGGCCGGGGTTGCCGCGCCGCAGCCGGAGCATGCCGAGGGCCGCGGAGCGGGCGAGGCGACGGGCCGCGCCCTCGTCCTCGGCGGCGACCGCGCTCACACCGATCAGCGCATAGGGCTCGGCGAGCACCGCGGAGGGCCGGAAGGACTCCCGGTAGAGGTCGAGCGCCGGGATGGTGTTGACGCTGCTGAAGTGGTGGGCGAAGGCGAACGGCAGGCCGAGGCGGCCGGCCAGCTGGGCGCTGAAGCCGGAGGACCCGAGCAGCCAGACCGGCGGGCGCCCGTCGCCCCGGGGGACGGCGGTCAGCTGGGCGTAGGGGTGGCCGGAAGGGAAGTCGCCGTCGAGGAAGTGGGTCAGCTCGGCGAGCTGCTGCGGGAAGTCGTCGGCGCCCTCGGCGCGGCCGCGGCGCAGCGCCCGGGCGGTGGCCGGGTCGGTGCCGGGGGCGCGGCCGAGCCCCAGGTCGATCCGGCCCGGGTGCAGGGCCTCCAGCAGGCCGAACTGCTCGGCGATGGCCAGCGGGGCGTGGTTGGGGAGCATCACCCCGCCCGAGCCCAGTCGCAGGGTCGTGGTGTTGGCGCCGAGGTGGGCGAGCAGGACGGCCGGGGTGGAGCTGGCCACTCCCGGCATGCCGTGGTGCTCGGCCACCCAGAAGCGGTGGTAGCCCCACTGCTCAGCGTTGCGGGCCAGCGCGGTGGTCGCGGCCAGGGCCTCGGCGGGCGTGTAGCCGACGCCCACGGTGGCCAGGTCGAGGATGGAGAGCGGGGCGGGCGCCGTGCCGCGGGCGGTGCCCCGGATCGCCGCGCCGGTTCGCGGTTCGGTCGGGTGCTCCTGCTGGTCCTCGGTGGTCATGCCGTCCGCCCTTCTGGCTTTCGTGAGCCGGCCCTGGTGGGCGACCGCGGGTCTCGGGTGGCCCGGCGGTCGCTGCTGCCGACCGGGGTCAACCACCGCGCCGAGCCGGCTGTTCCCGCATCCGGCACGTGTCGGCCTGCACGCCGGTCACCGCGCCGACCTCACGCCCGCTCCGTCGCGGCCCGTGCGGCGACCCCGCTCCGACCCGTACGCCAGCCCCGATCCGGCCCCGCTCCGGCCCCGCTCGGCGTCGGCGGGCACGGCCCGGTACGGTGCCGCCGACCGACCATTCGGATGACGGAGAGCCAGCGCACGGAGACGCCTGGCGACTTCACGCCAGCGCCGGACGTCGCCAGGCGGAGGGCTCGCGGCCGGCGGTCGGCGTCCGGCAGGCTGGTGGACAGGACCGGATCCGCCCAACAGGATCCGCGTTCCGCCAGCAAGATCGTCGGGCTGGACCAGCGCCGATCGATCCCCGCGAGCCCCTGGAGCGGCACCCCGCTCCAGGGGCTCGCGCCTTTGTGCAGGTCGGGGCCGGGGTCTGTGACCCATGGCATACCGGGGTGCTTCATGACATGAAAAGTCGAGGCGCTAGCGTTGACCTCAGCAGCCACCTGCTCCCCCGGGCGGCGTGGAGGGAGTACAGGCCTTGAACTTCGTGGCGGCGATCGGATCCTCGTGGATCTGCGCCCTGGCGCTCTTCGCCGTGCTCGGAGACGCCCTCCTCCCCTTCATCCCCAGCGGGACACTGGTCATCCTGGCGGTGCTCAAGACGGCGCGGATCGACGGCGCCCCGGTGCTGCTCGGCCTGGGCGTGGCAGTGGCCTCGTTCCTCGGCGACCTCCTCCTCCTGCACCTCGCCCGGCGCGGCGCCCCGCTGCTCCAGCGCCGGCTCGCCCAGCGCCCGGAACTGGCGGCCAGCGTGACCAGGGTCCAGCAGGCCCTGGTCGAACGCCCCCACGGGGCGGCCGCGGCCATGGTGGTGGTCGCCCGGTTCGTCCCGGCCGGGCGGACCGTCCTGGACGTGGCCATCGGCCACTCCCCCGCCCACCCGCACCGCTTCCTGCACTGGTCGGCGCTGGCGGCGCTGGTCTGGGCCGCCTACATCGTGACGCTGGGCTGGCTGAACAGCCACTGGTTCGACACCGCCTGGCTGAGCCTCGCGGTGTCCTGCACCGCCGCCACCATCGTCAGCACCGCGATCGCACGAATAGTGCGCCGCAACCGGCGGCTCGCCGCGCTCTGACCACTGCGCCTCGGCCTGCACCCCCGGCCCCGGGCGCCCCGGCCACCCCTCGCCGCACCCTCGCCATCGGCGAGATCTGCCCGGACGGACGACGGGCCGTACCGAGCGATGACGAACTCTGACCCGCCCCGCCGGACCGGCGGTACCGTACTCCCCTGGCGGCGCGAGGAGCGAAGCGTCACAGGACGGCAACAGACCACGAATCCTTGCAGCCCAGCCCGGTCCTGCTGACGTGTTGACTCTCGTAGAGGGTCGACGGCCTTGGTGGCCGCTGCGGCCACATGGCATGCTAACGGCGGAAAATTCATCAATTGCCCGATTTGACCGGTGCGGCCCCGGGCCGCCCTCACCACCGGCATCGGCACCCAGGGGAGACCATGACCAGCATCTCGCGCAGGACGGTGCTCAGTGCGACCGCTGCGACCGCGGCCCTCGGCGCGGTCGCGGCCTGTTCCAGCAGCGGATCCGGTTCGAGCCAGAACTCCTCCTCCCCCACGACCGGCGGCAGCCCCGGCACCACCCCGGCGGGCACGACCGACCCGACCAAGACGGGGGTGCCCAAGGGCACTCCGATCGGCGACGGCTCCAACGCCGACACCGGCCCGCAGCCGAACCAGCCGAAGCCCGAGAAGCTCAAGCCCGGCGAGCGGCCGCCGCAGTTCGTGGTGTTCTCCTGGGACGGCGCGGGTGGCACCGACGACGGCCAGTTCCCCCGCTTCCTCAAGCTGGCGGAGCAGTACAAGGCCACGATGACCTTCTTCCTCTCCGGGATCTACGCCCTCCCCAAGGGCAAGGCCGACCTGTACCACCCGCCGAAGCACTCGGTCGGCGCCTCCGACATCCCGTACCTGTCGGACGGCGCGGTCAAGAGCACGCTCAAGCTCGTCAGCCAGGCGTGGCTGGCCGGGCACGAGATCGGCACCCACTTCAACGGGCACTTCTGCTCCAGCCGCCCGGACAAGAACGGGGTCAACATGTGGACCCCGGAGGACTGGCAGAGCGAGATCGACCAGGCGATCGGCTTCGTGACCCAGTGGCGGACCAACACGGGCTTCACCGACGTCGACCCGCTGCCCTTCGACTACAAGAAGGAGCTCATCGGCGGCCGCACTCCCTGCCTGGAGGGCCAGAAGGCGCTCCTGCCGACGGTCGCGAAGCTGGGCTGGAAGTACGACGCCAGCTCCTCCGGCGGCCTGCAGATATGGCCGCAGAAGGTGCAGGACGGTAAGGTCTGGGACTTCCCGCTGCAGTCCATCCCGTTCCCCGGGCACACCTTCCAGGTGCTGTCGATGGACTACAACATCCTGGCCAACCAGTCCGCGGGCAGCACCAAGGGCGACCCGTCCAAGTACAACGACTGGCGCACCCAGGCCAAGGACTCCTACCTGGCCGGCTTCGACCGCGCCTACAACAGCAACCGTGCGCCGTTCTTCATCGGCAACCACTTCGAGCAGTGGAACGGCGGCATCTACATGGACGCCGTCGAGGAGACCCTCAAGACCATCGCCGGCAAGCCGGACGTCCGGCTGGTCTCCTTCAGGCAGCTGGTCGAGTGGCTGGAGGTGCAGGACCAGTCCACCCTGCGCAAGCTGCGCACGCTCAACGTCGGCCAGGCGCCGAGCGGCGGTTGGGAGACCTTCCTCGGCGCCGCGGGCTGAGACGGGCGGACCGAGCAGGGCAGAACGAGACAGGCGCGGCCGGCGGGGTGGACGGACCCCGCCGGCCGCCGTCGTCGGGGCCGGGCCCGCTACCCCGCGGCGGTGACGTCCGCGAGCAGGCCGCGGACGATGCGCTCGGCCCCCGGCTCTCCCCAGAGGATCGAGTAGTGGTTGGTGTCCGGCACGAGCGAGGCCGGCACCCGCTCCCGGTCCAGCCCGGCCAGTCCGATCCGCTGGTGGTCGTAGAGGCCCTGGGGCTCGTCGAGCAGGCCGCGCTCGGCCCAGAGCAGTTCGGCCGGGCAGGGCAGCCGGTGCACGGCGGTGGCCGCGTCCCGGTCCAGCAGGACCTGGGCACCGTCGGTCTGTACGGCCTCCAGCACGCAGGAGGAGCGCAGTTCGGGCTCGACGCCGACCAGGTCGCGCTGGGTGTAGGCGTCGATCTCCGCTGACCAGGCCGCCCCGAAGGCCGGGTGCCGCTGCCAGAACTCCCGGTAGGCATCCCGGTCCGGGAAGGTCATCGACAGCCGGGCCAGCGCGGGGCCGAGCACCGCGGCCAGCGCGTCCTCCTCACTGATGCCCTCCGGCAGCGGGAAGGTCAGCGCGCCGTCCACCAGCAGCACCCGGCGGACGAGTTCCGGGTGCCGGACGGCGGCCAGGGCGGTGACCCAGGCGCCCATCGAGTGGCCGACCACGGTGGTCGGGCCCGTACCGAGGGCCGTGATCAGCGCGGCCACGTCGTCGGCGTGCCGGGCCAGCCCGTACGGCCCGGCGACCGCGCGGCTCCCGCCGCGCCCCCGCAGGTCGGGCGCGAGCAGGGTGACCCGCCCGGCGAGTTGGCGGGCGACCTCGTACCAGGCGAGGCCGTTGGCGGTGATGCCGTGCACCGCCACGACCGTCGGGGCGTCCGGCTCGGCTGCGGGCCAGCGCAGGACCGCCAGCTCCCCTCCGGGCACGGCGACGGTCAACTCCTCGGGCTTCAGGGGCGACTGGCTCACGCGGGGGTACCTCCGGTGGGACGGGCGGTCCGGGCAGCGGCCGGAGTGCGGACCGCACGGGCGGATCGGGCGGCGCGGATGCGGGCAGGCAGTCTAGCCAGGCCACCGGGCAGCAGGTAGACCACCGCGACGAACAGGGTGCCCAGCAGGAACAGGGGTTGGGAGAGCGGCACCCGCAGGACCGCGGGCAGGTCCGCGATCGTCGTCGAGTTGGCGAGGTCGCCGAGCCGGTGGCCGGCCCAGGTGTAGAGGACACCGCCGAGCAGCGGACCCCAGCGAGTCCCCGAGCCGCCGAGCACCACCATCACCAGCAGGGCGAGCGTGGCGTCGGAGCCAGCGGCCTGCGGGGTGGCGCCGCCGGTCAGCAGCAGGTAGACCACCCCACCCAACCCGGCGAGGCCGCCGGCGAGGACGAAGGCGACCAACTTGTAGCCGTAGGGCCGAAGTCCGAGCACCTCCACCCGGCGCTCGTTCTCCTTGATCCCCTCCCAGACCCGTCCGGCCGGCGAGTTGACGGCCCAGTGGACCACGGCGACCGTCAGCACCAGGTAGCCGACGGCGATCCAGTAGAGGTTGGCGGTGTTCTCGATCCCGAGCAGGCCGGAGGGCAGCAGGTCGGCCGGGGCCGAGCGGCCCTCCTCTCCGCCGGTGACGCCACCGGGGTTGCGCTGGACGAGGATCGAGCCGGCCTGGGCGAAGGCGAGGGTGACCATGGAGAAGCCGATGCCGGTGACGCGGAGGCTCACCGAGCCGAGCAGCAGGGCCAGCGCGACGGTGCAGGCGACGCCGAAGACCGCCGCGGCGGCGAACGGCAGTCGTAGTTCCAGCATGCCGAGGTCGGTGGCGTAGAGGCCGGTCGCGAAGTAGAGAGCGTGGCCGAAGGAGAGCAGTCCGGTACGGCCGAGCAGGAGGTCGTAGCCGGAGGCGAGGGCCCCGTAGAGCAGGCACAGGGCGAGCAGTTGCAGGCTGCCGGGGCTGCCGAGCGGGCCGTCGAGCAGTCCCGGGACGGGAAGCGCACTATATGGGGCGACAAGGAGCGTGATCAGCAGGGCGATCGGCCACCAGCGTAGCGCTCTGTGTACCGGTGTCCAGCGATTAGTGACTGAATCACCTGTTCGAGGGATGGCGCCGAGGTCGGTCGTGTGTTCACAATGGGTCCCGGCAAGGCTGGTGTCAGTCCCCCTTGCCACAGTGACGGTGTTGGCGGAGCTGGTGTCAGTCCCCTCTGCCAGCATGGCGGTCATGGCAGGGCTGGTGTCAGTCCCCCCTGCCATGGTGGCGGCGCTGCGGTCGGCCGCGGGGCCACCGGTGCTCGTGATCGGAGTTTCGGCGCTCACGCGAGCCTCCCGGTGAGTCCACGGGGTCGGACGAGAAGCAGCACGGCGAGCAGGACGACGACCGAGAGGTCACCGAGCCCGGCGCCGGTGTAGTAGTTGGCGAACTGCTGGACGAGACCAACGCCCACGGAGGCGACGGCGGCCCCGGTGACGGAGCCCATGCCGCCCATCACCACGACGACGAAGGCGAAGATGAGCAGCCCGGTCCCCTGGCCGGGATTGACCGAACCGAAGTAGAGGCCACCGAGGGCACCGCCGAGCGCGGCGGCCGCCCCGCCGATGGCGAAGACGAGGGTGAACGCCTTCCGGACGTCGATGCCGAGCGCCGTGACCATCGCCCGGTCCTCGACGCCGGCCCGGACGATCAGCCCGTAGCGGGTACGGGCGAGGAACAACCGAAGAGCGAGCAGCAGCAGCGCGGCCGCGGCCACGAGCACGAAGCGGTTGACCGGGACGGTCGCACCGAGCACGTGCCAGGTGCCGGAGAGCACGGCCGGCTGGGGGAAGGGGCGGGCGTCCGCGCCCCAGACCCCCATCAGGAGGGCGGGCACGGCGAGCCCGACCCCGACGGTGGCGAGGATCTGATCGCGCGGCCGGCTGTAGAGCGGGCGGATCAGGAAGAGCTCCAGCAGGACGGCGGCGGCCGTTCCGACCAGGGTGCCGAACGGCACCGCGAGCCAGAAGGAGAGGCCGGCCTCGGTGCCTGCCCACCAGGTGGCATAGGCGCCGATGGAGAGCAGGGCGCCGTGCGCGAAGTTGAGCACGTCCATCAGACCGAAGATCAACGACAGGCCGGAGGCGACCAGGAAGTACAGCGCACCAAGACCGAGTCCGGTACAGGAGAGGAGGACGACGGTGTCCATCAGGGCTTCACCTCCGCGGTGACGACAGGGGTGGCCGGAGAAGTGGCGGGCCGGGGTCCGCCGGCGAGCGGGCGACGGGAGCCGACGCCGAGCAGGCGGCGGGCGGCCTCCTCGTCGGCCAACAGCTCGGCGGTGTCGCCCCGGTGGGCGGTACGGCCGTCGGCCAGGACGGCGCAGGTGCCGGCCAGCCGTCGGACGAGGGCGAGGTTCTGCTCGACCAGGAGAACGGGCACGGCCTCGGCCGCTCGCGCCAGTACCTCGGCCACCTCCGCGACGATCTTCGGCGCCAGACCCTTGGTGGGCTCGTCGGCGATGATCAACCGGTTGCGGTTGAGCAGCGTCCGGCCTATCGCCACCATCTGCTGCTGGCCGCCGGAGAGCGTCCCGGCCAACTGGCCGGCCCGCTGCTTGAGTTCGGGGAAGAGCTCGTGGACGAGCGGATAGTTCGGCTCGTCCGCCTCGCCCCCGCCCCGGACGGCGCGCTCGGCGAGGCGGAGGTTCTCGGCGACCGTCAGGCCAGCGAAGATCCCCCGGTCCTCGGGCGCGTAGCCGATGCCATGACGGACCACCAGGTGCGTGGGAAGGGAGGCGAGTTCGACACCGGAGAAGCGGACGCTTCCGGTGCGCGGCACCAGGCCCATCACGGCCTTGACGGTGGTGGTCTTGCCAGCGCCGTTGCGGCCGAGGAGTGCGGTGACCCCGGCGGGGGCCACGTCGAGGTCGACACCGTGCAGGATGTGCAGCCCGCCGACGACCACCCGCAGATCGCGTACGGAGAGGAGAGGGACGGCAGGAGGCGTAGGCACGGCCGCAGAGGCAGAGGCAGAGGTGGAGGTGGAGACGGGCGAGGGGAGCGGAGAGGAGGTCACAGCGCCTCGCCCAGGTAGGCCTGTTGCACGGTCGGGTCGGCCATCACGGCCTCGGGGGTGTCCAGCGCGAGCAGCGTGCCGTGGTGCATCACCGCGAGGCGGTCGGCCAGCCCGAGCAGGACGTCCATGTGGTGCTCGACCATCAGGACGGTCCGGCCCAGGTCGCGGTGCACGGACCGGATCAGCTCGGTGAGGGCCGGTACCTCCTCGGCGCTGACCCCGGCCATCGGCTCGTCCAGCAGGATCAGCCGCGGATCGGAGACGAGGAGGACGGCCAGTTCCAGTTTGCGCTTCTCGCCGTGCGAGAGCGCGCCCGCCAAGGTGTCCGCACGGTGGGTGAGTTCGGTGCGGTGGAGGGTCTCGGCCAGCTGCTCCTGGTACCGGTCGGCACGGCGCCAGAGCCGGTACGAGGCGCGCGGTCCCGCCGCCGCCTGGGCGGCCAGTCGGACGTGGTCGGCGACCGTCATCCCCGGCCAGAGGGAGGAGGTCTGGAAGGTGCGGCCGAGGCCGCGGCGCGCCCGGGTGTGCACGGCCTCGACGGTGACGTCCACGCCGTCGAGGTGGAGGCTTCCGTGGCTCGCCGGGTAGATGCCGGAGATCAGGTTGAAGAGGGAGGTCTTGCCGGCGCCGTTGGGGCCGATGAAGGCGATGAACTCGCCTTCGCCGACCGAGAAGGAGACGTCCTCGACGATCGGCACCCCGCGGACGGACCAGCCGAGTCCGTCCAGCCGCAGCACCGGGGCAGGCGAGACCGTGGCCGAGGCCGGGAAACCGGCTGCGGAAGGAGTGGGGGCGGTGGGAGCGGGCATCGGGATCAGCCCGCCATCGGGGTGACCGGGGGCGCCACCTCGTCCGCGGTCAGGGCCTTCTCCACCGAGGGCTTGGCGGCGGCCCCGGTGCCGGTCAGCCGGGCCTGGAACATCGGCTGGAGGAGGGCGTGGTCCTCGGCACGCACCGTGGTACGCCCCTTCACCCCGTCGAAGCTCCAGCCCTCCAGCGCCTTGACCAGGGCCGACGTGTCGTCGGCGGAGCCGTGGTTGGCCTCGACGGCGTGCACGATCAGCTGGGCGGCGGTGAAGCCGTCGGGCGTGAAGATGTCGGTCTTCCCGCCGGCGGCGGTGACGGCTTCGTCCATGGCCTTCTCCACCGGGGTGCCGGCGGCTCCGTCGAAGTAGTGGTTCAGGAAGGAGATCTTCTCGGCCGCCGGGCCGAACAGCGGGTAGGAGGCGGCCAGGTCCAGGCCGGTGACGACCTTGGTGTCGGCGAACACGTCCTGCTGGTTGAGCGCCGTCCACAGGGCCGAGGAGGTGTCGCCGGCCCAGGCGACGAACAGCAGGTCGGGCTTGGCGGTCTTGGCCTGGGTGGCGAACGGGGTGAGGTCGGTGGCGCTCGGCGGGGCGAGCACCTGGTCGACCGTCGCACCCTGGGCTCCGAGCACGGCCTTGACGGCAGCCACGTTGGCCTGCCCGAAGGCGTTGTCCTGAGCGAGCACGGTGACCTTCTTGCCCTTGGCGTCACCGATGAACGAGGCCGCGGTGCGGATGTCCTGGAAGGACTGGCGGCCGGAACGGAAGGTGTACTTGTTCAAGCCGGTGACCTTGTCGGCGGCGGCCGGGCCGCTGATGAAGAGCACCTTGTTCTGGGCGGCGATCGGGCCGACCTGGAGGGCGACGCCCGAAGCGGTGGAACCGGCCAGGACCTTGTAGCCCTTGCCGATCAGGTCCTTGGCAGCCGACACCGCCTTGGCCGGGTCGCCCGCGTCGTCCTGCTCCTCGAACTCGACCTTGTGTCCGTCGACCGCGCCGGTGCCCTTGGTCGCGTAGTTCAGCCCCGCCTTGAAGCCCTCCAGGTACTGCTTGCCGTAGGCGGCCAGCGGTCCGGTCTTGGAGTACACCAGGCCGACCTTGACCGGGCTCTTCGCGCCACCGCCGTCCGCCGAGACCGTCCCGGCGGTGCCGGCCTTGGCGCAGCCCGCGGCGAGCAGGACGCACGCCGCGACGGCGGCGAGCTTCCGGGCCGGGCCGCCGGTCAGGGTCTCGCCCGGGCGGGCGCCGGAGGCGGGCCGAGTGGGGGCTGTCGAGCTGCGCATGGTGACCGACTCCTGAGGGTGCGGCGGGGTGGATGCCGGAACCGTAGGTGTGCGGTGGGACTGGCGACATGTGCCCGGGCGACGCATCGGCCCACCGTGATGTGGCTCCGGCCGACATACCACCCGGGCGGCGCCGTTCCCCGGACGTTCGGGTGTGGCCAGCCGACACGAGCTCGTACCCGCCCATGGCGGGAGCCGCCATGGCTGCGGCGGCCCGCGTCCGGTGACGGTGGAGGGGCTCGGCAGCCGTCCGGCGGCGGCCGCCGGGTCTTCCCGCCGAGCCATCCCGCCGGGTCTTCCCACCGGGCCCGGCCCGGGCGTGCCCTCTCCCGTATCCCACTCCTCACGAGGTGATCCCTTGGACAAGGTCCTGGACTCCCCCGCCGACGCTGTCGGGGACATCCCCGACGGCGCGGTGCTGGCCGTCGGCGGCTTCGGCCTCTGCGGCATCCCGAGCACCCTGATCGGCGCCCTGGCGGACACCGGCACCACCGGCCTCCAGGTGGTCTCGAACAACTGCGGGGTGGACGACTGGGGGCTCGGCCTGCTGCTGCGCGCGGGCCGGATCGCCCGGATGACGTCCTCGTACGTCGGCGAGAACAAGGAGTTCGCCCGGCAGTACCTCTCCGGCGAGCTGGAGGTGGAACTCACCCCGCAGGGCACGCTGGCCGAGCGGCTGCGGGCCGGCGGCGCCGGCGTCCCCGCGTTCTACACCCCGGCCGGGGTCGGCACCCAGGTCGAGGAGGGCGGGCTGCCCTGGCGCTACGCGGCGGACGGCTCGGTGGCGCTGGCCTCACCGGCCAAGGAGGTCCGGGAGTTCGGCGGCCGCCGGTACCTGCTGGAGGAAGCCATCACGGCGGACTTCGCGCTGGTCCGGGCCGAGGTGGCGGACCGGCACGGGAACTGCGTGTTCCACGCCGCCGCCCGCAATTTCAACCCGCTCTGCGCGACGGCGGGCCGGATCACCCTGGTCGAGGCGGACCGGATCGTCGAGGCGGGCGAGCTCGCCCCGGACGCCGTGCACCTGCCCGGCGTGTACGTGGACCGGGTGGTGGCCGCCGATCCCGCGGACCGCCGCATCGAGCGCCGGACCGTCCGCCCCGCACTCCAGGAGGCCTGAACCGATGCCCACCCCGACCAGCACCCCGGCCCCCGCGCCCACCTCGCAGACCGCCCACCGACCGCAGGCCTTCCACCACCCGCACCCCGTCCGCCGTCCGCAGCCCGACCTCGACCCGCACCCCGTCCGCCGTCCGCAGCCCGACCTCGACCCGCGCAACGCCCTGGCCGCCCTGGCCGCCCGCGAACTGCGCGACGGCCAGTACGTGAACCTGGGCATCGGCCTGCCCACCCTGATCCCCAGTCATCTCCCGCCGGGCGTCGAGGTGGTGCTGCACTCGGAGAACGGCATCCTGGGCGTGGGCCCGTACCCGGTCGAGGGCACGGAGCACGCCGATCTGATCAACGCCGGGAAGGAGACGGTGACGGTCGCCCCCGGCGCCTCGTACTTCGACTCGGCCTTCTCCTTCGGCATGATCCGGGCCGGCCGGATCGACGTCTCGGTGCTCGGCGCCATGCAGGTCTCGGCGGCCGGCGACCTCGCCAACTGGATGATCCCCGGCAAGATGGTCAAGGGCATGGGCGGCGCGATGGACCTCGTGCACGGGGCCCGCCGACTGATCGTGGTCATGGAGCACACCGCCCGGGACGGCTCCCCGAAGATCGTCGATGAGCTCTCACTTCCCGCCACCGGACGCGGAGTTGTCAACCGGATCGTGACCGATCTGGCCGTGATCGACGTGACGCCGGACGGGCTGCGGGTGGTGGAGACGGCCCCGGGCACGGGGTTCGCGGACGTCCAGGCCGCGACGGGCGCCGCCCTCCTTCCACGGCTCTGACCGGACCTGGTCGACCGGACCGGCCAGCACCAGCCGGAACGGACGCACCGGCCCCGCCCCGCGGCAGCGGCCGGACCTCCCGTCGGGGAGGTCCGGCCGTTCGCTTTGCCTCCGTGGCGCCACTACCGCCGCCCTGCCCGCCGAATTCGCCGCATTAGCACCACCGCGGTGCGGATTGGCCGGGAACCGTGGGATCTTCACGCTTGCGCGGTGATCATTTCCCAGACAGGTTGCGATCACGGTTGCCCTCCGGGAGAGTTGGGGGCGCCGTGGATCCCGCGTGCCCGGAGGGGAAGCCGGGAGCGCACCGGGATCCGCATTCGAAGTCCCCGGCAGGCGCGCAATGAATTCCGCTCGCAAACGCCCACCGGCGCGAGCAGGCGCATGACGCGAATGACGGCCCGAAAACCGCTTGGAAACAACGGCGGTCCACCGGGCGGTGTTTCACGGGGGCGGCTTTCGAGGCAAGAGGCAAGGCGAAGCAAGGCTCCGGGGGGAGCGGACCAGCCCCGCCGAACGCGGCCGGCCAGGCGCGCCGCGGAACGGCGGATCGCATACCCCCGGTCTGAACACGCACCAACGGGCCCGCCGCCACGGCCGGGCCCCGGCCGGGGGGAGCAGACGATGACCATGCCGTTCGCGCGACAGAAGGACGCCGGGACGGCCCGCGGGCGAGGCGCCGGACGGCGGCTCGACGACGACCTGGCCGCCGTTCCCGTACCCGAAGCCCCGTACGACTACGGTCACTTCAGCCGGCTGGCCGGCCCGGCACACGACCCGGACGAGGAGGACGACCTCGGCGGCGGCGTCTACCGGCCCGAGCCCGCCCACCACGGAGCCCCGCCGACACCGTGGCACGCGCACCAGGCCGCACAGGAAACCATGCACCAGGCCGCGCAAGAGGCCGTGCAAGAGGTCGACCCCACCGCCTCCTACCGCGTCCAGTACCGCAGCCTGCTGCGCCGCGAGCCGCACCGGATCCGCGCCGCCCTGCTGATGGTCGCGGCCCCACTGGTGGAGGTGGTGCTGCTGGTCTGGCTGCTGCTGCCGGAGCACTGGCCGGAGCGCCCCGGCGAGACGCACGCCCTGGTACTGCTGGGCGACAAGGTGATGATCGGGATCATCGCCGTGGTCGAGGTGTTCCGGCTGGTCAACGTCGTGTCCAACACCCACGCCACGCTCGTCGCCCGCGATCCGATACCGGTGACGCCGGAGTCCGGCACCCGGGTCGCGTTCGTCACCGCCTGCGTGCCGGGCAAGGAGCCGGCGGAGATGGTGCGGGCCACGCTGGTCGCGGCACGCGCCGTCCGGCACGACGGCCCGTACGACGTCTGGCTGTTGGACGAGGGAAACGATCCTGCGATGCGGGCGCTCTGCACCGAGCTGGGCGTCCGCCACTTCAGCCGCTTCGGCCGCCCGTACTGGAACCAGCCCAAGGGCCGGTTCCGCACCGGCACCAAGCACGGCAACTACAACGCCTGGTTGCAGGCGCACGGCGACGACTACGACTTCTGGGTCTCGGTGGACACCGACCACGTCCCGCTGCCGGACTTCTGCGAGCGGATGCTCGGCTACTTCCGCGACCCCGACGTGGCATTCGTGGTCGGACCCCAGGTGTACGGGAACTACCGCAGCTCGGGATCGGCCGTCACCAAATTCTCCGAGAGCCAGCAGTACCTCTTCCACGCACTCATCCAGCGCGCCGGAAACCGTTACGGCGCGCCCATGTTCGTCGGCACCAACAACGCCGTCAGAATCCGTGCGCTCCAGTCGATCGGCGGGTTGTACGACTCCATCACGGAGGATATGGCGACCGGCCTGGAGTTCCACCGGAGCCGGAACGCCGAGACCGGTGAACGCTGGAAATCCGTGTACACCCCGGACGTGCTCGCGGTCGGCGAGGGCCCGTCCTCCTGGACCGACTTCTTCTCCCAGCAGCTGCGCTGGAGCCGCGGCACCTACGAGACCCTGCTCACCCAGTACTGGCGGGTGCTCTGGCGGCTGTCGCCCGGGCGGCTGCTCAACTACTCGCTGATGGTGGGCTTCTACCCGATGGCGGCGCTCACCTGGCTGCTCGGCGGCCTGTCCAGCGTGCTCTACCTGGTGTTCGGTGCCTCGGGGGTCCACGTGTCCTCCGAGATCTGGATGATGCTGTACAGCGACGCCGCCGCGCTCCAACTGCTGCTCTACACCTGGAACCGCAAGCACAACGTCAGCCCGCACGAGCCGGCCGGCTCCTCCGGGGTCGCGGGCATGCTGATGTCCGCGCTCTGCGGCCCGGTCTACGCGGCCTCGCTGGTGCAGGCGCTGCTGCGGCGGCGCAGCCGCTTCGTGGTGACGCCGAAGGGTCGTTCGGCCAGCGCGGACCGGGTGAGCACCTTCCGCTTCCACCTGTTCTGGACGCTGGTGTTCGGCGGCGCGATAGCGGCCTCCTTCTTCACCGGCTACGACCACGTCGCGATGCGCACCTGGGCCTGGATCGCCCTGGTCCTGACCGTGCTGCCGATCCTGGTGCTGGCCGGCGACGCCGTCCGCCGCCGCCGCGCCCGGCCCACGGCCACGCTCACCGTCACCGGCGGTCCGGCGGCGACCCCGAGGGTCGTCCTGGAGAAGCGCCGCCCCCGACACGCCCGCGATCCCCGGCGCGGCCCGACCGCACCGGCCGCCCCGGCCGCGCCGCCGGGCGCCCCCGCAGTGCCCGACCGGGCGGAGCACACCACCACCCGCTGAAGCCGCCCGACCCGCCAGCACCCCCGAACCTCACGAGCTCCCGAACCTCACGAGGGGACCAACCACCGTGAAGATCCACAAGACCGGCCGGACCAAGCGCTTCGCCCTCGGCAGCACCGTCGCGCTGACCGTCGCCGGGATGAACGCGCCCGCCGTCCTCGGCTTCGCCGGCCAGCAGTACCACCAGTACGTGATCAACCGCCCCGACTACAAGGCGGAGTACGGCCACTGGCAAACCCTCACGCTCCCCGCCGAGTTCCGGGTCAACGCCGTCCACGCCACGCTGCTGCGCACCGGCAAGGTCCTCATCGTGGCCGGCTCCGGCAACGACGAGAAGCGCTTCGACGCGGGCAGCTTCCGCAGCCTGCTCTGGGACCCGGCCGCGAACACCTACAAGCTGATACCCACCCCGGCCGACATGTTCTGCGGCGGCCACGCCTCGCTGCCGGACGGCCGCGTCCTGGTGGCCGGCGGCACCCAGCGGTACGAGAAGCTGGCGGGCGTGGTGAAGAGGGCGGCCGGCGTCATGCGGGTGCGCAACGAGAGCCCCGAGCGCGCCAGGACGTTCCCCAAGGGCACCGTCTTCGTCGGCCCGAACGGGCGCGAGTACGCCTCCACCGTGCCGGTGACCGTCCCGGCCGCGGTGAAGACGGGCACCGGCAAGCAGACCGTCGTCACCGCCGGCGAGCAGCACGTGTTCGTCGAGGCGGTCGGCGAGGGCGCCGGCTACGTCACCGACTCCCCCGCCCAGTACCGGATCAAGGGCCTGGCCGGGGCCGACGCCCACAACCTGTACGGGCAGAGCGCGAAGCTGACCCTGGACAAGCAGGAGTACCAGGGCATCCGCTCCGCGTTCGAGTTCAACCCGGACACCGAGCTGTACGAGCAGGTCACCGACATGGCGTACGCCCGCTGGTACCCGACGCTCACCGGGCTGGGGGACGGACGGGTGGTCACCGTCTCGGGCCTGGACGACACCGGGGAGATCCTCAACGGCAACGACAACGAGATCTACGACCCGAAGAACAAGACCTGGTCCAAGGGCCCGGACCGCTACTTCCCGACCTACCCGTCGATCTTCCTGACCGCCTCCGGCAAGCTCTTCTACTCGGGCTCGAACGCCGGCTACGGCCCGGCCGACAAGGGCCGCGACCCCGGGGTGTGGGACCTGTCGAACAACGGCTTCCAGCCCGTCCCCGGCCTGCGCGACCCCGCCCTCACCGAGACCTCGTCCTCGGTGCTGCTGCCGCCCGCGCAGGCGCAGAAGGTGATGGTGCTCGGCGGCGGGGGCGTCGGCGAGTCGCCGCTGTCCACCGCCCGAACCGACATCGTCGACCTCTCCGCCGCCAAGCCCGCCTTCACCCCGGGCCCGGACCTGCCGGCCGGCGGCACCCGCTACCTGAACAGCGTGATCCTCCCGGACGACACCGTGTTCACCACCGGCGGCTCCAGCGGCTACCGAGGCCGGGGCGCCAGCGACCTGCTCAAGGCGCAGGTGTACCACCCGGACACCAACAGCTTCAGCACCGCCGCCGAGCCCGCCGTCGGCCGCAACTACCACTCCGAGGCGCTGCTGCTGCCGGACGGCCGGGTGGCCGTGCTCGGTTCCAACCCGCTGTTCGCGGACAAGGCCGAGACCACACCGGGCGGCTTCGAGCAGCGCATCGAGATCTACACCCCGCCGTACCTGTTCCACGGCGACCGCCCGCAGGTGGCCGCCGCGCCGGGGGCCGCGAAGCTCGGCACCACCGTGCGGATCGGCACCGCCCGGCCGGACGCGGTCGCCACCGCCAAGCTGATCCGGCCGAGTTCGGTCACCCACGTGACCGACGTCGAACAGCGGTCGGTGGCCCTGGACATCAGCGGTCGCACGGCCGACGGGGTCTCGCTCACGCTCCCCGCCAACCCCAACCTGTTGCCGCCCGGCTGGTACATGCTGTTCCTGACCGACGCCGCCGGCACCCCGTCGGTCGCGCGCTGGATCCAGGTGACCGGCTGAGCGAACCGGTGCGTCGCGGCCTGGCGCGGACCGGCACTGATGCGGACCGGCCCCCTCAGCGGGCGGCCTGCGCCAGGCCGAGCGCGTACGGCAGCCAGAACTCGCCCGCCCGGGGCTCGCCGCGCCCGCACTCGCCGTCCGACTCCCCCGGGTTCTTGATCCACAGGTAGGCGTCGACACCGTCCCGGCCGGTGTCGGCGGTCGGCCGCTCGCCGAGCGCGCGGCCGGGCGGGTTGCACCAGGCGTCGCCGCCCAGCGGGCCGTTGCCGTTGCGGCTGGTGTCGATGACGAAGTGCTTCCCGCCCAGGGCGGCGGAGAGCTGGCCGCCGTAGGCCGTGTTGCGGCCGGTGTCGTAGAAGTTGGCGACGTTCACCGCGAAGCCGTCCGCCGCCGCGATCCCCGACTTGCGCAGCGCGGTGGAGAGTTCGGCCGGGTCCTGCGACCAGCCGGGATTGCCCGCGTCCAGGTAGACCCGCACCTGCGGACGCTTCTTCAGCTCCTGCACGGCGAAGGCCAGCAGGCCGTACCGCTCGGCGGCCAGGTCGCCCTTGATCCCGCAGCTGTCCAGGGTGTGCGCGACGGCGTCCGGCTCCAGCACCACCCAGGCCTTGCGGTCGCCGAGGGCCTCCGCGACACCGCTGATCCAGGCCCGGTAGGAGGCCGCGTCGGCGGCGCCGCCGGCCGAGTACAGGCCGCAGTCGCGGTGCGGGATGTTGTAGGCGACGAAGACCGCCGTCCGGTCCGCCTCGGCGGCCCGGCGGCTGACCTGTTCGGCGATCTCCTTGGCTCCCTGCTCGCCCAGCCACTGCGAGGAGGGCTGGGCGGCGATCCGCAGCAGCGTGTCGGCCTCCACCGGTCGACCTTGGCCGCGCAGGGCGGTCACCTGCCGGGCGGCGTTGGTCTGGTCGGAGACGTAGAAGGCCTGGCCGGGGAGCTGGGCGAGGCTCGCGGGGCCGGTGCCCGGGTTCGCGGCGGAGGCGGTGGGCGCGGCTGTGGGCGCGGCGGCGGGCCCGCCGGCCGCGGCACCGGCAGAGGCACCGCCGCCCGGGCCGCCAGGTGATCCCTTGGCCGACCCGGCGGTCGAACCGCTACAGCCCGCGGCCCCCGCCAACAGCACGACCAGGGCCGCCCCCACGGCCCGTCGGATTGCCACTACCCGTCCCACCCGGCGCACGTACCGCCCCTCCCCCAGAGCCGGTCCGGCGACCGGTCGGCACCAGCTAAGCACACCGGCCACCGCCCGCCCGCGACGGGCGGTGAACGCCGGGTGGCCGTGAGCGGGCGGACGGGCGACCCCGCCCGCCCGAACCACCCCTCACCCAGCCCCCGGGCGCTCAGCCCCGGGTGCTCAGCCCTGCTTCAGGTTGGGCACCTGCCAGTCGATCGGCTCGCCGCCGAAACCGTCCAGCGCCGTGTCGATCTGCGAGAACGGGCGGCTGCCGAAGAACAGCTTGGCCGACAGCGGCGACGGGTGCGCGCCCTGCACGACCACGTGCTTGGACGTGTCGATCAGCGGCAGCTTCTTCTTCGCGTAGTTGCCCCACAGCACGAAGACCACCGGCTCCTCGCGCTCGCTCACCGCCTTGATCACGGCGTCGGTGAACTTCTCCCAGCCCTTCGCCTTGTGCGAGTTGGCCTCGTGCGCGCGCACCGTGAGCACCGCGTTGAGCAGCAGGACGCCCTGCTCGGCCCAGTGCATCAGGTAGCCGTTGTCCGGGGCGGGGACGCCGAGGTCGGCGTCCAGCTCCTTGAAGATGTTGCGCAGCGAGGGCGGCGTCCTGGTGCCGGGCAGCACCGAGAAGCTCATGCCGTGGGCCTGGCCGTCGTCGTGGTACGGGTCCTGCCCGAGGACCAGCACCCGGACCTTCTCGTACGGCGTGGCCTCCAGCGCGGCGAACTCCTGGCCGCTCGGCGGGAACACCTGGTGCTGCGCACGCTCGGCCGCCACGAAGGCCGCCAGCTCGGCGAAGTACGGCTTCTCCGTCTCGGCGCCCAGCACCGGGCGCCAGGACTCGGGCAGCTCCAGCCCGCCGCCCTCGCCGGCCTCCACCACGCCCGCCTCGACCGTGTCCGTCACGACATCTACCTCCCACACCGCGGCTGTTGTGCCGCACGCCCTCTTTCACCCCGAACGCTACACAGCCCCACCGACAACTCACTCCGCCGAAGCCGCAGAAGCCGCCGGAGCCGCCGGAGGCAGCGGGGACCCAGCGGGAAGCGGGGACCCAACAGGCAGCGCGGACCCGGCAGGCGGCACCGGCGCGGGGTCCGCACCGACCGCCCGCACCACCCGGACGTGCTCCACCACGTTGAGCGCCACCAGCAGCACCGCCAGTGCCACCAGCACCGCCAACGCCGGCAGCCGCACCACCGCCGGCGCCAGTCCCAGCACCACCGCCGCCGCACCGACCCGGGTCGTCGCCACCTTGCGGAACATCATCCAGCGGGTGTACCCGAAGGTCAGCAGGTACAGCCCGCACCCGCCGTACAGCAGCGCCACCGACCCCGGGCCCAGCGTCTGCCACGGGTCCGCGACGGTCTCCCCGAAGCCGACCGCCACCCCGATCACCCCGGCGGCCAGCGCCAGGTGCCCGTACTGGAAGATCCGCCGGACGACGTCCCGCCGGGAGTCGGCGACCTCCACGGCGTACCGCATGGCGTCCGCCGCGTACACGAAGTACTGCCACCACAGCCCCGCCGAGATGGTGAACGCGGCGGCCACGGCCGCGAGTTCGGCCACGTCGAGCCGGGCGCCGGCCGCCGTCCCGCCGATCCCGACGATCGACTCGCCGAGCGCCACCAGCAGGAACAGCGCGAACCGCTCCGGCATGTGCGAGGGGTGGTACGCCACCGCCGCCAGCCGCCGCCGGAACACCAGCGGCGCGGCCAGGTCGCAGAGCGCGGCCGCCGTCCACAGGGCCAGCCGCGGCCCGGCCGGCAGCAGTCCGCCCACGACCAGCAGCGGCCCGCTGACCAGCACGCCGACGCCGTACGGGCCGCGCCAGACGCCCGGCAGGCGGATCAGCAGGAGCAGCAGCACCAGCCGGGCCAGCCAGTACGCGGCGCCGAGCAGCACGCCCCGCCCGCCGTACGCGCCCGGGACGGCGAGCGCCATGAACAGGCCGCCCAGCCCGACCGCCAGGATGCCGAGGCGGTCCCGCAGGTTGTCCACGTCCCGGATGTTGGCCTGCACGGTGGTGCCCACCCAGCACCAGTACACCGGCACGAACACCACCAGCGCCCGGACCAGCCCGGTGGCGTCGTGGTGGTGGTGCAGCAGCCCGGAGACCTGGGTGATCGCGAAGACGAAGACCAGGTCGAAGTAGAGCTCGGCCCAGGTGACCCGCTTCTCGTCGGCCTCCCCGCCAACGCCCCCGGCATCCCGCCGCGCCTCCGGCGGCCCCGCGTCCCCCGTCGCGCTCATTGCGCCGGTGCCTCCCCACAGGTACGAACCACAGGTACGAAACGGGCCCCGCTCCGGCGACCGGCCGGAACGGGGCCCACGACAGCACCGCAGAGGCTAGACCAGCTCGACCAGGTCCGCGATCGACTTGACCACCCGGGTCGGCCGGTACGGGAAGCGCTCGACGTCGGCGGCGGCGGTCAGGCCGGTGAGCACCAGGATGGTCTCCATGCCGGCCTCCATGCCCGCGACGATGTCGGTGTCCATCCGGTCGCCGATCATCACGGCGGTCTCGGAGTGGGCCCCGGCGGTGTTCAGCGCCTCGCGCATCATCAGCGGGTTGGGCTTGCCGACGAAGTACGGCTCGACGCCGGTCGCCTTGGTGATCAGGGCCGCGACCGAGCCGGTGGCCGGCAGCACGCCCTCGGGGGACGGGCCGGTCTCGTCGGGGTTGGTGCAGATGAACCGGGCGCCCTGGTTGATCAGGCGGATCGCCTTGGTGAGCGCCTCGAAGCTGTAGGTGCGGGTCTCGCCGAGGACGACGTAGTCCGGGTTGTTGTCGGTCAGCACGTAACCGGCCTGGTACAGCGCGGTGGTGAGCCCCGCCTCGCCGATCACGTAGGCGGTGCCGCCCGGGCGCTGGCCCTTGAGGAATTTGGCGGTGGCCAGGGCGGAGGTCCAGATGCACTCCTCCGGCACCTCCAGGCCCATCCCGGCCAGGCGGGCGCTGAGGTCGCGCGGGGTGTAGATGGAGTTGTTGGTGAGGACCAGGAACGGCTTGCCGGACTCCCGCAGCCTGCGCAGGAACTCCTTCGCACCGGGAATCGGCGTGCCCTCGTGGATGAGGACGCCGTCCATGTCGGTCAGCCAGGACTCGATGGGCTTGCGGTCTGCCACGTAGGTGTCTCCTTGGTCTTGCAACGGTTCTGAACGATTTCGCACATCGCTCCGGACCGGACACCCTCGGCCGGCCGGGCGCCACTGGCTGCCCCAACACGCACCAGCCTAGAGCCTGCCTCCTCGGGCCGACCGGGGCGGCCCCGGACGGGAACGGCCACGGCACGCCGGCAGCAACGCATCCGCGTGCACCACTTCCGCCCAGGCACGGCCGCGGTGCGAACGGAGGCAGCCGGCCGGTGGGCGGGTTCCTCCGCGCAAACGCGCTACGCCGATGAGGGGACCACCGAGCAGTTCGTACCAGACCTTCCCGTGCGCTCCTGACCAGCGAAGTCGCACAGGAAGTCGGACAGTTCCGGTCCGGCTGTTCAGCACGTCGGCGCGATGGTCGAAGGGACAGGCGAGCCGCTCGGTGTTCTTGTTCTGGTGGGAGCCGGTTCGGCTCCCGTCACCGTGGCATCCGTGTTCGGCTGTGCTGCCGGGCACGTGAGCCCATCCTTCCCAGGACAGGGACCCATGAAGATCCATCGCATAGCCGTCGCAGCTCTTGCCATCGGCACCTTGCTGGCCGGAGGCACGGCTGCGGCCGGGGCCACCAACATCTCGACGAACACACCGAGTTCGGCGTCGACCGGCCAGGCCCACAGGGACGCCGTGGCCTGCGCGGCCGCCACCGTCTCCTCGTCGGTCGCCGCCGCCAACGCCTCCACCGCGGCAGCCGCGGCGCAGGCCGACGCCGCGTCGGCCGCCGCCGCCCTCAAGACCTTCATCGCGGCGACCCAAGCCGTGCCACCCAACGCCGCCGCCGAGGCCGCAGCCGCCACCAGCGCCGCCGCCGCCGAGGCCGCCGCGGTCACCTCCTCCACCGCTGCCGCCACCGCGGCCGCCACCGCCGCCACCGCCAGCACCGCCGCCGTGAAGGCCTGCGCCGTTCCGCCGGTCCCCACCACCTGAGACGGACGCGCGGCATCGCTCGGCCGCCGGGCCAGGCCGTGGCGCGAAGCCTCCACGGCCTGGCCCGGTCTGCTCGCGCGGGCCGAGCCGGGCGCGCCCGCGCCCGCTGCTGCTGCTGCTGGCACGGCACCACGAACACGGGGGTCTCCATCAACCCGAAGGGAGCGTCATGCGACGCATCCGCACCATTCCGGTCCTCGCCGGTTCCGTCGTCCTGACCGCCGTGCTGGCCGCACTGGCCCCCACCTCCGCACAGGCGGCCGTGGCCTGCAACGAGACGGCGCTGGTCGCGGCGATCAACGCCGCCAACAGCGCCGGCGGGGGCAACGTCGTCCTCGCGACCGACTGCGTCTACACCATCGCCTCGTCGCACAGCAGTGACACCGACGGCGCGAACGCGCTGCCGGTCATAACCACCGCCATCACCCTGACCGGTGACAACGACACCATCACGCGCTCGACGACGGCCGGTACGGCCGGCTTCCGCATCGTCAAGGTGGCCGCGGGCGCCAGCCTCACCCTCAAGGGCAACGTCACCCTCAGCAACGGCTCCACCGTCACCGACGGCGGCGGCATCCTCAACTACGGCGCGGTGACCCTCACGGCCAGCGCCCTGACCGGCAACACCGCCCAGGGCAGGGGCGGCGGCCTGGCCAACGAGGACGTCGGCGCCCCCCAGAAGGGGGCGGTGGCGACCTTCACGAACAGCACCGTGGCCGGGAACAGCGCCACCGGCCAGGGCGGCGGGATCTACAACGGCCTACGCGGCTCGCTCACCACCACCAGCAGTTTCATCGACGCGGGCAACAGCTCCGGATCCCAGGGCGGCGGCATCGCCGCCATCGACTCCACCGCCACCACGCTGACCAGCACCCGGATCAGCGCCAACCATGCCGTCATGACGGCCGGCGGCATCTACCGGCAGAACGGCACCATGACACTCACCACGACACCGGTCAGTGGAAACACCCCCGACAACTGCGTCGGCAGCTCCCCCTCGGTACCCGGCTGCGTCGGCTGACCCGTCAACTGCCCTGAGACGCCTCGCCCCCATGCCGTCCGACGAGCGAGGACGCGAACCGACGTCCGCCCCGTCTCCCGGGCCCCGCCCCTGCGAAACCGGGAGCAACCGGGCGCCTCGTGATTGAGTGGGCGCATGAGCGCCTCGACCCCCTCGTCCTCTCCGGACCGCCCGTTCCGCGTCGGCCTGATCGGCTACGGCCTGGCCGGCTCCGCCTTCCACGCCCCGCTCATCGCCACCACGCCGGGGCTGCGGTTGGACGCCGTGGTCACCGCCAACCCCGAGCGCCGCGAGCAGCTGCGCCGCGAACACCCCGGTGCCCGCGCCGTCGACACCCCCGAGCAGTTGCTCGCCGACCCGAACGCGCTCGACCTCGTCGTCGTCGCCTCGCCCAACCGCACCCACGCGCCGCTCGCCCGCGCCGCCCTGCGCGCCGGGCTGGCCACCGTCGTCGACAAGCCGCTGGCCGGCACCGCCGCCGAGGCGCTGGAGCTGTGCCAGCTCGCCGAGGCCGGGGGCACCCTGCTCTCCGTGTTCCAGAACCGGCGCTGGGACGGCGATTTCCTGACCGCCGCCCGGCTGGTCCGGGGCGGCGCGCTCGGCCGGGTGCACCGCTTCGAGTCCCGCTTCGAGCGGTTCCGCCCGAAGCCCAAGCCCGGCTGGCGCGAGCTCGCCGACCCGGCGGAGGTCGGCGGCACGCTGTACGACCTGGGCAGCCACCTGGTGGACCAGGCGCTGACCCTGTTCGGCCCGGTGGAGACGGTGTACGCGGAGGTCGACGTGCGCCGGGACGGCGCGGTCGTCGACGACGACGCCTTCCTCGCCCTCACCCACGCCTCCGGCACCCGCTCGCACCTGTGGACCAGCGCCATCACCCCGCTGATCGGCCCCCGGCTGCGGGTGCTCGGCGACGCCGCCGGGTACGTCAAGCCCGGCATGGACCCGCAGGAGGCGGAACTGCGGGCCGGGCACCGACCGGACGGCGCCCGCCCGTGGGGTGCCGACCAGCCCTCGCAGTACGGCACCCTCGGCACCGACGAGTCCTCGATCGCGCTGCCCACCGAACCGGGCGACTACCCCGCCTTCTACGCGGGCATCGCCGCCGCCCTGGCCTCCCCGGGCACCCCGCCCCCGGTCGACCCGCGCGACGCGGTGGCCACCCTGGCCGTCCTGGAGGCCGCCCGGGCCTCCGCCGCCACGGGCACCGCGGTCCGCCTGGGCTGAGCGACTGCCGGGCCTGCCGCCCCCTTCCATCCCTCGATTCCACTTCTAAGCTGCTTAGATGACCAGCCAGCGGGGCGGGGGCGGCAGGCCAGCGACACGAAGAGCGCGAAGAGCACGGCTCCACCGGCGAGCGGCGGCCGTCACACCCCGATGACCTCCACCGCCGAACCCAGGCCCCGGAAGTCCGCGACGTTGCGGGTGTACAGCGGCAGGCCGTGGGCCGAGGCCACGGCCGCGATCATCAGGTCGATCCGGCGCGGGCGCGGCTGCCGCCCGGCGGCGATGGTGAGGGTCACCAGCGTGCCGTAGCGGGCGGCCGCCGCCGCGTCGAACGGCAGCGGGTCGAAGTCGGCCATCGCCGCGCCCAGCACCTCCAGCCGGGCCGCCCGGCTGACCGCGTCGCGGGCCATCGACACGCCTTGTTGCAGCTCCGCGAAGGTGATCGCGGTCAGCTCCGGCACGGCCGGCAGGTTCGCCGGGGAGAGCAGGGCCAGATCGATGTAGACACAGGTGTCGAGCACCCCGGCCGGCCGCCGCCGGGCTGCCCGCCTGCGCTCAGCCACGCCGCCGCTCGAACGGGTCGTCGCCCTCGTCGCCCACCAGCTCCTCCGGCCCGAAGTACTCCTCGGCCTCCTTGCGCATCTGCTGGTAGTCCACCCGCGGCAGCTTCACGTGCCGCGCCACCAGCTCCTCCGCCGTGAGCCGCCGCCGTCCGGACACCGGTCGCAGCTCCGCGACCTCGACCCCGTTCCTGGTGATGTGGAAGGTCTCCCCGGCCTCCACCGCGTCCATCACCGCGGCGGAGTTGTTCCGGAACTCCCGCTGGGTAATCGTCTTCATCCCTCCACGGTAGCCCCGTGTAGCACCTGCGGCTACGCCCCTGCACCGCCTCGCGAAGCACCTCGGCGCGCCGGGTGCGCCACGGGAATTCCGCGCCGGGCGGGAACTCGGCGGGCTCGGCGATCGTCCTGAACGTCTGAAGTCCGGCCCCGAGTCCGTGGAGCCAGAAGTCCGTGGGGCCGAAGCCCGAGGGCCGCGAAGTCCGTGCAGCCCCAGGTCCATCACGCCGAAGGAGGAGCAGCGCATGACCGTCGTCGCGATGCTGCTCGGGCTGCTCCGGGTGCTGACCGGGGAGCTGGTGACCGAGGGCGGGACGGTCGCGTCGGTGGCGGCGGTCGCCGCCGTGGCGCTGCTGGCCGGTGCGGTCGCGGGCACGCTGGCGGGGGCGCGGCTGCTGGGGGCGCGGGCGCCGACGGCGGTGCGCAGCGGGGTGTTGCGGCGGCGCGCGTTCCGTACGGCCTTCCTGCCGCAGCGCGATCCCGATGCCCGGGGCAGGCGACGCCCGAGGGCACCGGGTGCGGCCCCGGCGGCCGCGTAGCTTCGTCGTCTTCCGCCGTTCCGCGCGGCCGTCCTCCGTCGACCACTCGTTTTCCGAGACCCCCGGAGGGCTCGCTCCACCATGTCCGTTCTCGCTGTTCTCGACCCGGCCGTCGCCGTCGCCCATGCCGCCGTCGCCGCGCTGGCCCAGGTACTGCCGACCGCGCTGGCGATCGTCCTGTTCACCGTCGCCGTCCGGCTGGCGTTGCATCCCTTCGCGCGCGCGGCGGCGCGGGGGGAGAAGTCGCGGGCGCGGCTGGCGCCGAAGGTCGCCGAGGTGAACCGGCGGTTCAAGGACCGCCCGGAGAAGCTGCGGGAGGCGCTCGCCGAGCTGTACCGGGAGGAGCGGGCCTCGCCGTTCGCGGGGTGCCTGCCGATGCTGGTGCAGATTCCGTTCTTCTCGGTGATGTACCGCCTGTTCACCACCCCGAACGGCCTGCTGGACCACACCCTGTTCGGTGTGCCGCTCGGCCTGCACGTCGGGAGCGCGCACGGTGCCGGGCAGTTGGCGGTGTTCGGCCTGCTGTACGCCGGGCTGGCGGCGGTCGGGTACGTCAACTTCCGCCGGGCCAGGCGGGCGGCGGCCGCGCAGCCGACCCCTCAGCCGGGGGCGGGGCTGCTGCCTTACCTGTCCTTCGGGTCGGTGCTGTTCGCGATGCTGGTGCCGGTGGCCGCCGCGCTCCACCTGGTGACGACGAGCACGTGGACGGCCGCGGAGCGGGCCTGGTTGCACCGGGGCGGCGCACCGGCGCCGGCGGCGGTGCTCGCGCTGTGAGCGCCGCCGCCGACCCCGCCGAACCCGGCGACCCCGGCGACCCCGCCGGTCCGTGTCAGAAGTGCCGCAGCAACTCGGAGAAGGCCGCCAGTCGCAGGGTCGCCTCGTCGGGGCCGAGGTCCTGGTGTTCCAGGACCCAGGTGTGCTCGTGCGGGATGAAGACCGTGCGCAGGCCGGCCTGGCGGGCCGGGGCGATGTCGGACTTGGGCGAGTTGCCGATCATCCAGGTCCGGTCGGGGTCGAGGCCGAGCTCGGCCCTGAGCCGCCGGTAGGTGTCCGCCGACTTCTCGGCCACGATGTGGACGCCGCGGAAGTGGTGGTCGATCGTGGAGGCCGTCACCTTGCGCTGCTGCTCGTCGAGGTCACCCTTGGTGAGCAGCAGCAGGTGGTGGCGGCCGGCGAGGTCGGCGAGGGTGTCGGCGACGCCGGGGATCAGCTCGATCTCGCGGCTGCTGAGCGGAGTGAGGAGGCCGTCGATCCGGGCTTCTTCGGCCGGGGTGGGGGTGCGGTCGCCGTTCAGCCGCCGCAGGCAGTCGGCGAGGCTCTGCCGGAACACGGCGGCACCGTAGCCGAGGGCGGCGGAGTTGGCGGCTTCGATCTCGTCGAGGACGGTCCTGGCGCGCTCGCGGTCGGCCGGGGTGGCGACCCAGTCCAGGAAGCCGTCGATGACGCGCTCGAAGAGGACGTTGTTCTCCCAGAGCGTGTCGTCGGCGTCGAAGATGAGGGTCTGGTCGGTGTGCATCCGGGTGCGCTCCAACGGGGTTCGAAAGGTCAGGCGGGGGCGTCGAGCAGGCGGCCGACCCGGTCGAGCGTTTCGCGGAGGTTCTCCTCGGTGGTCCGCTGCCGGGCCTCGGCGATGGTGAGCCACTCCAGCGGGGCGGCGGGGTCCTCCGGCCGCGCCCGCTCCGGGGTGGCGGTGGCCAACAGGAAGCGCAGGTCGGCGTGTTCGTGGGCCGGTTCGACGGGCGAGGCCGGGACGGGCACGACGGCGAGGTGGACGAGGGCGGCGTCGGGCCACGGGGTGAGGTCGGTGAGTCCGGTCTCCTCCAGGCCTTCGCGCAGCGCGATGTCCAGCGGCAGGGTCTCCCCCGGGTCGCCGTGGCCGCCGACCTGGAGCCAGGCCTGCTGGCGCACGTGCCAGCGCAGGAGGACGCGCCGGGTCGGCGGGTGGACGATCAGTGCGGAGGCGGTGAAGTGCAGCGGCGTCCCGCGGTCCCAGGCGTCGGCGGCCCCGGTGAGGTGGCGGACGCGCTCGTGGTCGGCGGTCTCCGTCGGGCCCTGCGGCCGGTGCTCGGCCAGGAGTTCGGCCAGGCCCGGGCTGTGCGCCGCGCCGCCTGTGGTCACCATGATCAGCACTCCTCGTTGCGCTCCGGACCACGTCAACCGGCTTGCGGGGGCGGGTGATCGGGGCCGGGGCTTCCGGTTCCGACGAACCCGCGAAGCCTAGCCCCGGGGCCCTCCGGCGGCCCACCGGTTTTCCTCCCGGGGCCGCCCGGCAGGCGGCTCCCCCGCCTCCGGACGGCGACGAGGGGCCTGTCGGGGCGGCGTCCGGGAGGCCGTAGCCTGTGGTGATCGTTTCGGGACAGGTGGAGGGATGTCGTCATGGTGGCTGCTCCGGCGCTCGCGGACTTGCGCGAGGTGTGCCAGCCGCAGGCCAAGCTGCAGAGCCGCAACGGTGAGCACTGGGCGGGACGGCTGTACATGCGCCGCATCTCGCTGCGCACGACCCGGCAGTTGGTACGCACCTCGGTGTCGCCGAACACCCTCACCTGGGTGATGGTGGTCTGCGGGGTCGGCGGCGGGGCGGCCCTGCTGATCCCCGGCCTGACCGGCGCCGTGCTGGCGGCGGTGCTGTTCCAGCTGTTCCTGCTCTTCGACTGCGTCGACGGCGAAGTGGCGCGCTGGAAGCGCCAGTTCAGCATGGCCGGGGTCTACGTGGACCGGCTCGGCGCCTATCTGGCGGACGCGGCGCTGATGATCGGCGCGGGCGTGCGGGCGGCCCGGGGCGGGTCGGAGCTGTGGGTGTCGGTGGGCCTGGCGGCCGCGCTGGGCGTGGTGCTGCTCAAGGCCTCGACGGACCTGGTGGACGTGGCCCGGGCCCGCAGCGGACAGGCCCCGGCGGACGAGGAGTCCACCCAGCCGCGCTCGCAGGGCATCGCGACCGCGCGCCGGCTCGCCTCGGTGTTCAAGATCCACCGGGTGACGAACGGCATCGAGGCCTCCCTGGTGCTGCTGGCGGCGGCCGTGGTGGACGCGGCGCTCGGCAACCTGGACGCGACGCGGGCGGCGGTCGCGGGGATCGCGGTGATCACCTGGGGCATGGTGGTGGCACACCTGGCGTCGATCCTGTCCTCCTCGCGCCTGCGCTGACGGGCTGCGCCACCGCGCGCGAGCGGCCGCCTACGCGCGGGCTTCGGCCCGCGCGTCGGCCTCGGCCTGTACGTCAGCTTCGGCCTGTACGTCAGCTTCGGCCTGTGCGTCGGCTTCGGCCCGCGTGTGGGCGGCGAGGATGGTGTCGAGGAGGCCGGGGAAGCGCTGCTCCAGGTCGACGGCGCGCAGGGCGGAGAACTTGCGGTTGGCCTCCTCGCGCTGGCGGATCAGGCCGGACTCGCGCAGCACCTTGAAGTGGTGGCTGAGGGTGGAGGGGGCGACGTCCACCGGGAAGGTGCCGCAGGCCCGCTCGGGTTCGGCGCGCAGGATGCGCACGATGGTCATCCGGGTGGGGTCGGAGAGCGCGTGCAGGACGTCGAGCAGGTCGATCTCCTCGGTCGCGGGGTGGGCGAGCGCCGGTCGGCGCCGGGTGCTGCGGGGCATGATCCGACCTCCCTGATCTGCGTTTGATCCGCGTTTGATATGCGCTTGATCTGCAATGTTCGACAATCATCGAAACTGCGTGGTACCACTGCCTCACGTCAATTTCGCCGTTCGTCGAACATCGTAGTCGAGGGGGACCGACATGCGCGCACTGGTGATGACCGCACCCGGTGGGGCCGAGCACACGGAGATCCGGGAGATCGAGGCCCCGAGCCCCGGCCCCGGCCAGGTGGCGGTCGACGTCGCCTACGCCGGGCTGAACTTCGTCGACGTGATGGGCCGCCGGGGCGACGCCGGCTACGTCACCGCCTGGCCGTACCGGCCGGGCAAGGAGGTGGCCGGCACCGTCCGGGCGGTCGGCGAGGGCGTCACCGGACTGGCGGTGGGCGACCGGGTGGCGGCCGCGCCCGTCGGCGGCGGCCTGGCCGAGGTGGTGCTCGCCGAGGCCGCGCTCACCGTGCCCGTCCCGGACGGGCTGGCGCTGCGCGAGGCCGCCGCCGCCCCGCTGGGCCTGGCCACCGCCGTGCTGCTGCTCACCGATGCCGGCCGGCTCACCGCCGGGGACACCGTCCTGGTGCACTCGGCCGGCGGCGGGATCGGCCATGCCGTCGCCCAACTGGTCCCGCTGATCGGGGGCGGCGGTCGGCTGATCGGCACGGTGGGCCGCCCGGAGAAGGCGGCGTCCGCCGTCGCCTCCGGCTACCACCACGCCTTCGCCCGCGACGAGGCGCTGCCCGAGGCCGTCCGGGCCGCGACCGGGGGCCGGGGCGTCGACCTCGTGCTGGACCCGCTGGGCACCGAGGCCCTGGAGCTCGACCTCGAACTCACCGCACCCGGCGGCCGGATCGTCCTCTTCGGCAACGCGGGCGGCGGCGCCGTCGCCGACCTGCCGCCGCTCGGCCGCCTGATGGCCGGGAACCTCACCGTCACCGGCTTCAGCCACCGCGCCCTGGCCGCCACCGCCCCCGAACGGCTCGCCCGCGCCATCCGCACGGTCCTCGACCTGCTCGCCTCCGGTGACCTCACGCTGCCGGTCACCGAAGTCCCCGGCCTGGCCGCCGTCCCCGCCGCGCACGACGCGATGGCGGAGGGTCGGGCCACCGGCAAGTACGTGGTGCGCGTGGCCGGTTGAGCCCCGCTCGGGGCTGCGCCCCTTGCGCAGGAAGTCGGGCGGGCCGACTTCCTGCGCAGAGCACAGAGCGTGGAGCATTGGAGGCCGGGCGGGTCAGGGGTTGTAGAGGCCGCCGGCCTCGCCGGGGTCGCCGGGACCGTTGTAGCCCTGAGGACGGCCCTGGTTGCGCGTCCCGGGCCTGTTGGTCTCGACGAAGCGGCAGGCCGCGAAGTGCACGTCGCCCATGCCGGGCCGCAGGATGTCGCTCAGCAGCACGTCGCCGTCGAAGACGATCGAGCGGCCCGCGAGTTGGGGGTCGGTCAGCGTGGCGACGTTGATGACGGTTGCGGCCGGCGTCCCCGGATCGAGTTCGACGTCGTACCCACCGCCCACCGGGCTGGCGATCGCCGGGTTTCCCCGGATGGTGAGGCCGCTGGGGTAGGAGATGGTGTAGTTCTGCAGGCTCCGCCCGCCCACCACGGTGCGCGCGGCGCCACGCTCTTGCCCCTGTTCCACGCTGCCGCCCCGGTTGGCGCCGTTCTCCACCTGCCCGCCCAGGTCGTCGGGGAGGACCATCCCGTGCTGCGTGTAGAAGTGCACCCTCGTCCCCGCGGGCACCCGGAAGCTGCCGTTCGCGGCCTCCCAGGCGCCGTGACCGCTGAGGACGAGACCGTCCGTACGCGCGGGCGCGGTGTTGTCGGCCTCCCAGTCGTCGTCCGGGTTCTGGTGATTGATCATGGGCCGGTTCTGGTCGGACGCGCGCTGGATCCCGGTCGCGCGGAGCATCTGCACGACGGCCGCGTTGCCGTGGGTGCTCTGGAGGCCGAGCAGCGACTGGGCGGCGGCCTGCGCCCGGTTCGGGTTCCGGGTCGCCGGCTCCGAAGTACGGACCGGCGTGCGGGCCTTGCCGGCGGCGGCAGCCTTGGTCCTGTCGTGGGCGTGCATCGTCCCCCTCTCGACTCGAAAGCTCACTCTCCTGGATATCGGTGACGTCGACCCGGGCGCCAGGTCCGTACGGGCAGTGCCCGCTGCCTGAAGGCGCACCGCGCGGTGCCCTGCCGCGCCGAGACCTCGCGCGGAGGTCAGGCCGCGGGTATGCCCGCCGCGTAGAGGCCGGCCCGGCTGCCGCGGTAGGCGACGCCGCCGAAGGCCGTCAGCGAGAGCCCGGTGTACTCGGTGCCGAACTTGGCCGGATCGTCCTGCCATTGAAGCCGGCCGGTGGCGAGGTCGAGGGCGTGCAGCCGACCATCGTTCAGCGCCACGTAGACCCGGCCGTCGGCGACGGCCATGGTGCTCATGCCCCGGCCCAGGCCGTCCGGCACCGAGGAGGTCCACCGGCTGCGGCCCGTACCCGCGTCCACGGCGACGACCCGGTCGTTGTCGAGGAGGCAGAGCGTCCCGTCGGCGACCGGGGCGGGCTGGACACCGGGGTGGCCGAGGTCGTCACGCTGCCAGAGCACCCGGCCGGTCGCCGCGTCCAGGGCGGAGACGGTCGAGGCCGAGACGGTCGAGGCGGCGCCGGCGGAAGCCGACAGGTAGAGGACGCCCTCGTGGACCACGGGCCGGTCGACGAGCTTGCCGACGGCGGGTTGCTCCCAGCGCCGCTCACAGGTCTTCGCGTCGAGGGCGGAGATCCCACCGGCGGGGGCGGCGAGGTACACGGTGCCGCCCGCGACCGCCGGTACGCAGGCGGCCTCCAGCGGACTGCTCCACCGGGCTTCGCCGGTGGCCGCGTCGTAGGAGTGGACGCGGCCGTCGTAGCTCGCGAACACGTCCCCGCCGACGATGGGGCCGTCCGTCCATCCGGACAGGTAGCCCCCCGGCGCCGGCACGGTCCACCGGACGGCTCCGGACGCGGCGTCCAGGGCGTGGACGTGGGAGTCGGTGGTCACGCAGACCAGTCCGTCACCTGCGGCGATCGGCCAGCCGAAGCTGCTGTCGGCGGGGTTGCGCGAGGCGACCTCGGCACTCCAACGCGGGGCGCCGGTCCGCAGGTCGAGGGCCCTGACCGTGCCGTCGAAGTCCGCGACGTAGAGGTCGGACTGCGGGGTGGCCGACAGGGCGACCCGGCTGCCGGTGCCGGTCCGGCTCCAGACGCGGTGGCCGGTGTCGGCGTCCCGCCGCGCCCACCAGCCGATGCCCCCGACGGTGACGGCGGCCGCCGCCACGCCGGCGACGCCCAACAGCATGCGCCTGCGGCTGACGTGGGGGCGGACGGGATCGGTCTGCGATTCGTTCGAGGTCACACCGAAGGTGACCGTCTGCGCCTGCCACCGGTTCCACCGCGCGGGCGAGCTTCACAGAAGGCGCCGAAAAGGACGGCCAGGATGCGGCCGGGATTCTGAAGGCCCCGCGCAGGAAGTCGGCCGGGCCGACTTCCTGCGCGGGGGCTCAGGTCAGGTGCCTGGGGGTTCGCGGCTGGGTCATCCGATCAGGTTGCCGGGCTCGTCGAGCCACACGTGTTGTTCGCCGGTCGGCGTCATCGTCACGCCGAAGCGGGTGAGGTCCGGTTCGCCGTCGGCGAGCCATCGTCGGCGGGCGCGGACGATCTCGTCCCACAGGCGGCGGGGCCCGGCCTGCTGGACTGCGTCGGCGGCGCCCCAGTCGTGGTGGCGGACGGACGCCCAGGAGCCGGCGCCGTCGGAGAGCCGCATCCGATAGGTGCCGCCGGGGTCCGCGTCGTCCCAGGTGTGGTGATACCGAACGCCGGGCACCCGGAGGCCGATGGCGAACGCCACGTCCACGTTCTCCAGCGCCAGCTCCGGGTCGATCGGCGACGAGCCCCGGAGGATCGGCCGGCCGGTCGGTTCGGCCACCGGGTGGGGGCGCTGGCTGCGGACCCACATGAAGCTGGCGTTGTCCACGAACTTGCCCCGGGAGGGCTCCCCCGGCACGCCGACCACCACGCGCAGGAGTCCGGCGTTGGCGTAGGGCGTGCCCCAGGGGGTGACGATCACGCCGCCGGGGCGGGTCTGTTCGAGCCAGGCACGCGGCAGTCGGCGAACCGCCGCCGTGGAATGGATGCGATCGTAAGGCGCCCGGAGGGGCCGGCCTTCGAGGCCGTCGCCGGTCGAGCAACTGGGATGGAAGCCCGCTGCGGTGAGCCGTCGGACCGCTGCGGCGGCGACCGCTCGATCGACCTCGACGGTGGTCACGTGGACGTCACCGAGCCTGGCGGAGAGGAGCGCGCTCGTCCATCCCGTGCCGGTGCCGATGTCGAGCACGGTGTTCCCGTCGACCACGTCCAGGTGCCGGAGCATTCTCGCGACGAGGGAGGGCATGGAGGCCGAGGAGGTGGCGATGCCCGGCCCGGTATCGAGGCCGTCATCGATCTGGGTGACCACCACCTCGTCGGCGTTCACCAGCGCCCACCAGGTGTCCGGGTGGTCGGCCCGGGTGATCCGGCCGTAGCCGGTCGGGCTGTCGCCGTCCGGCGCCCAGACGGAGTCCGGGACGAAGGAAGAGCGCGGGGCACGCTCGAACGCGCCCCGCCACCCCTCGCCCAGCGCCCCCGCCGATTCCAGCCGGGTCAGCAACTGTGCGTAGTCGTCCATCAGTTGGCGCTCACTTCTTCGGCGGCTTCACGGGCTTGGTCCACTGACCGTCGGACTCCTTCGGGGACTGCTTCTTGTCCCCGTCCTCGCCACCCTTGCCGTCTCCGTGCTCGCCCATTCCGGCTCCTCTCGATCGGTGCCGGTCATTCGGGTGCCGGCAAGGTCCTGTCCAGCACGGTAGAGGCCCAACCAAGCTGGCGTGAGCCGCATTTCTCCGCATTTCTCCTGTGCGCGGCGAGGCTTCCGCAGGTTTCTCAGGTGGCTGCCAGTGCCAGCGTCGAGCGCGCGCGGGCGATCAGCCGGTGTGCCGTAGGGCCGTACACCGCAGCATCGTGCAGCTTTCCCCAGACCTTCCGGTACAGCGCGATGTCGGCGGGTTCGTCGAGCCGCAGCTCGGCGTTCCACGTCTCGACGATCGCGAGCCTGTCGTCGTAGATCCAGAAACCGTGCTTGGGAATGACTGTCACCGGAGCCCCGAGCGGAACGATTCCCACCTCAACCGTGCCGAGCCCCAGCAGGCCGCCCAGCCGGTCGAGTTGGGCAGCCAGGATGTCGGGCGGACAGATCTGCACGTACAGTGCGGCCTCGGACATGATGAAGCGGAAGCGCTTCCCTCGCTGGTAGAGGGACTCCTGACGCTTCAGCCGGGCACATACTCCTTCCTCGATGTCACGTGGCCCGTCATCCAGATCGGTTGCCTGAGTCAGGACGTGGCGGGCGTATTCCGCGATCTGGAAAATGCCCGGGATGATGGCAGGTTCGTAGCCGGTGGTCACCGCCGCCTCCCGGCCGTGCCTGACTCCGGCTTCCTCGCGCACCCGGTGCCCGCCGGCCAGCACCCGCTTCCATCCCCGATAGCGGTACTCCAGGCCTTGCAGCCTGCCCTTCAACTCGGCAGCGGTCTCGGGGCATCCCAGCGCTTCGGCCCACGCATGAAGATCCGCGGGAGTGGCCGTCTGCTTGCCGTTCTCCAGCTTCGAAATCTTCGACGCCGGCCAGCCCAGCCGTCCGGCGAGGTCGCGGCCGTTCACGCCCGCCTCGGTGCGCAACTCCCGTAGCCGCACACCGAGTGACAGCCGCGCCTGCTGAAAATCGGTGCTCACCACCCGGAGGCTACCTGCCGACCGAACTCGCACGTCGGTTCCGCGAAGTGCCGTGCGGAATCGCAGGCTTGACATGAGGCAAGCACTGCGTAGGCGGCCGTGCGGTCGTGGAGGTGGCGGGCGCGGGTTTCGCAGAGGGCGCCGAGGAGGGAGGCCAGGAGGTTGAAGGTCAGGAGACCTAGCATCGGCGGCGGTCCCGCTCGCGCTTGTACTCGCGGAGGAGGGCGAGGAGGTTGATGAGGGTGCTGGCCGGGATGTTGCCGAGGGAGACGAGGGCGCGGCCGTTGAGGTCGGTCTCGCCGGGCTGGGCGGAGGGCCAGAGGATCCCGAACTCACGCCCCTCGGTGCGGAGTTCGACGATGAGTCCGGTGATCTGGCGGGCCGTGAGGTGGCGCAGCGCCGGATCGGCCGGATGGATGGGGTGGTGGGCGATCACGCGACACCGTCCAGCTCGAACCAAACGATTTTGCCCAGCTTCAGGGGGTCGACGCCCCACCGGTGGGTGAGGCCGGCGACCAGCTGGAGGCCCCGGCCGGACTCGGCGAGCGGGCACGGCGTTCGCTGCTCGGGGAGGGTGGAGGAGCGGTCCGCGACGGTGACGCGGAGAGTATTCGAGAGGAAGTGGATGAGGACGACGGGGGAGGTCGTCTCGCCGTGACGCCAGGCGTTGACGATCAGTTCGACGAGGGCGAGCTCGGCGTCCGCGATGGAGGAGGGCGACCAGCCGACGCGGGTCATGCCGTCGCGGAGGGTGTCGCGAGCGAGGGTGAGGGAGGGGGAGTTGAGGTTACGCACGGGGATCTCCCGGAGAGGTGAAGGGGAAATGCCGAGCGGGCCACTGACGCCCGGTTCGGTGATCGGTGCATCACTGACTGTAGGGCACTGGTGGTACATGTACCGGTACTTTTACCCCCGCCTTCACTCGATCGATGGATTGCTGGACCCTTCAAGGGATCGCGATGGATGCTTGGGGGCATGCCACCACGAACCACCCCGTCAGCCAGGCAGGAGCGAGTAGGCACCGAGCTGCGGAAGATGCGCGACTGCGCGGGCCGCACAACGGCCGAAGCCGCCGCGCTGTTCGGATTCGCCCGACCGAAGATCACGCAGATCGAGAAGGGGCTGTACCCGATCAGCGCCGAGCGGGTACGCATGCTCGCCTGCGACTATGAGGAGAGCGATCGCGCCTACGTGGAAGCGCTCGCGGCCATGGCCGAGGAACGCCACAAGGGTTGGTGGGAGGACTACCGAGGGTCCGTGCCGCCTGGCTTCCTCAACATCGCCGAGATGGAGTACTTCTCCAGGGGACTGCTCACGTACCAGATCTCGCACGTCCCCGGCGCTATGCAGACGGAGGAATACGGGAGAGCCATCTTCAAGGATGTCCACCCGCCGCTCTCACCCCGCCACGTGGAAGCCCGCGTCGAGCATCGAGTTCAGCGTTCGGCGTTCCTGATGAGAGACGGAGCCGCGCCGTACTCCGCGTTGGTCCACGAGGCCGCTCTGCGCATGCTGTTCGGCGGCCGCGACGCCGCAAAGCGACAGATGGACCAGCTGCTTGAGTACTCGGAACTTCCCCACGTGACGCTTCGGGTGATCACCTTCAGCACCAATGGCTTCATGGGTGCAGGTCAAGGCATCATCCACGCGAGCGGGCCGGTGCCCCGCCTGGACACAGTTCAGCTCGACACTGCCAACGGCCCGATGTTCCTTCACGAGCAGAAGTTGATGGAGAACTATCGCCACATCATCGACAGGATGACAGAGCGATCGCTCACCGAAAGCCAGTCTCGTGACGCCATCAGGCTTATCAAGAAGGAGATCTAGAGCCATGGAAATACTCGACTGGCAGCGTCCAGAGGCTTGCGGTGAGGGCGCGAGCTGCCCGGAGGTAGCCGTCACCTCCGACGCCGTCTATGTCCGCAGCAGCCTCCGGCCCGACGCGATCGCCCAACTCGATGTCACCGAATGGCGCGACCTCCTCTCCGCCATCCGCGCCGGCGAGTTCGACGTCTGATCCACCGCACCGGGCGGTCCGTTCGTCGAACGGCCCGCCCTCCGCACACCCGATCCTGGCCGTCCCCCTTGGGACCCTTCCGCCTCCACTGACCCAGCCGTCCGATAATCACAAGACGGCCTGATCCCGCCGTTCCCCCACCGCCCCCGAACAGACACCGGTTTGCCGCCGAGGAGGGCCGGGGTAGTGCCGAGGAGTTCGCACTCCCACGGACTCCAAGTCCGGTGCGGGCACTGATGCTTAGACATTGCGAAGGGATCGATATCCATGAACAGGACCCTCCGGAACGCCCTCGTGGCAGTCGCGACCGCCGGCGCCCTCGCCGCTGCCGCCGCCGCTCCCGCCATGGCCGCAGGCACCGCGCCGGCCCAGCCGACGGCCCGGGTGCAGGCCCAGCTCAGCAACCCGAAGACGGTCAAGGCCGACGACTTCAACAAGGCCCGCGACATCCTGATCAAGGCGGGCAGCAAGACGGCCGAGAAGACCCACCCGTCCCACGGCGTCAAGGACGTCCCCGTCTCCTACGGCACGAGCCTGCTCGCCGAGGCCCGCGACGAATTCCGCGCGACGGACAAGAACCTGCCCGAGAAGGACAAGCAGTCCGGCATGTCCCACGCCCACTACAAGGCCGTCCACGACGCGGCCAAGAAGATGGGCATCGACACCTGGTAGCCCCGCCGGTAGGCCCTCGCGCGGCCTCCCCGCCGCGCGAGGGCCTACCGCCCCCCTCGGCTCTACCGGCCTACCCGGGCGTCGGGTCCTGCCTGCTCGGCCGGCCGTCCGGGTCGACAGTGAACACCGCGGTCTCGGTCCCCTCCACCCCGGTCACAGCGATCCGGTCCGGCCCGGACCAGTCGATCCTGCCGAACTCGCCGCCACGGATGTCCCATTCGCCCAGTTCCCAGTGGCGGGCGGACCAACCGCTGCCGGTCAACAGCTCGACCCGGTAGATCGGGTCGATCGAGAAGGCGACGTCGGTCACGGTCAGCACGCGGTCCGGGTGCTCCGGGTGGCTCTTCCGGCTGACGGGCTGCCCGTCGCGGTCGAGCAGCAACGACAGGAGCACGGCCACCCCAGCGAGGAAGACGAGCGACACCAGGGCGGCCGCACAGCCGACCTGCGACCACCAGGTGCGGAACTCGAACTGGATCACCAGCGAGACCACGGCCAGCACGACGGTGGCGCCGAGCAGCGGCAGCGGATGGTTGAGCCAGCGCTCGACCTCCACCAGCCCGCCTGAGAAAGAGGCCTGATAGCCCGGCAGATAGACCAGGAACGCCGCCAGCGCCAGACCTCTGAGCCACCACACGATCCGCTTGCGACGTGCCGCCGTCATGCGCCCCTCCCCAGGGTGAGCCTTTGCCCGGACTTTACTACCGGATGTCCGGCGGTTGGGGCTCCGGTCGGCTCCGGCCCAGGCCCTGGGCGTCTACCGGTGCCGGCCACGACTCAGGACCGGCCACGACGCCGGAAGGCCCGGGCGGACATCGCTGTCCTCCCGGGCCTCCCGCTACCGGCCGCACCCCCGTCACCGCCGGTAGAAGACGCTCCTCGACCAGAAGTAGCCGATCAGCGTCAGCCCGGTGCACCACGCCAGCGCGCTCCAGGCGCTGTTGCCGATCGGGGTGCCCATCAGCAGCCCCCGCAGGGTCTCGATGATCGGCGTGAACGGCTGGTACTCGGCGAACCACCGCAGGGCGGTCGGCATCGAGTCGGGCGGGACGATCGCGCTGCCGATGAAGGGCAGGAACTGTATCGGCATCGGCAGGTTGCTGGCGCTCTCCACCGTCTTGGCGACCAGCCCGATGCCCGCCGATATCCAGGTCAGCGCGACGGTGACGAACAGCAGCAGTCCGACGGCCGCCAGCCATTCCACCAGCCCGGCGTTGGGCCGGAAGCCCATCGCGAGCGCCGCGCCGACCACCAGGACCAGGCCGAGCATGGTCTGTATCACGCTGCCGACCACGTGCCCGGCCAGGAAGGCCGAGCGTGAGATCGCCATCGTGCGGAAGCGGTTGACGATGCCTTCCGTCATGTCGACGCAGACCCCGATCGCCGTGACCAGCGACCCCGAGGCGGCCGCCATCAGCAGGATGCCGGGCGTCACGTAGTCGATGTAGCTGCCGCCGCCGATGCCCGCGCCGAGCGCGCCGCCGAAGGCGTAGTTGAACAGCAGCAGCATCATCACCGGCATGATCACGACCGCGAAGGTCAGCGACGGATACCTCAGCGCGTGCTTGAGGTTGCGCCGCAGCATGGTCAGCGAGTCACTGACCGCGTAGCTCACCGAAGCGCTCATCGGGCGCCCTCCCCGGTCAGTGTGAGGAACACGTCGTCCAGATCGGCCGTCTCCACGACCAGCGACTCGGCCTGGACCGAGGCGTTGTCGAGCGCGTCCAGCACCGCCTTCACGGTGACCACGGAGTTGTCCCCCGGGATGTCCAGTCGCAGCGCCTCGGTGTCGACCGCGGCGTAGTCGAACAGCCCGGCGGCAGCACCCAGTTGGGCGGCATCCGCGAACTGGAGCCGGATCCGCCCACCGGGGACGATCCGCTTCAGCTCGTCCGCCGTGCCCTCGGCGACGATCCGCCCGCCGTCCAGGACGGCGATCCGGTCGGCGAGTTCGTCGGCCTCCTCCAGGTACTGGGTGGTGAGGAAGATCGTCACCCCGTGGTCGGCGACCAGCCCCCGGATGATCTCCCACATCGTCCGCCGGCTGCGCGGGTCCAGCCCGGTGGTCGGCTCGTCGAGGAAGATCACCCGCGGATCGCCGACCAGCGTCATCGCCAGGTCGAGCTTGCGCCGCATGCCGCCGGAGAAGGTGACGACCGGCTTGCGCGCGGCCTCCGTGAGGTCGAACCGCCGCAGCAGATCCTCGGCCCGCCTCCGCCCCTCCCGACGGGGGAGGTGGTTGAGGTCCGCCATCAGCAGCAGGTTCTCCTCGGCGGTGAGTAGGTTGTCCACCGCCGAGAACTGGCCGGTGACACCGATCGCCGCCCGCACCCCGAAGGCCTGCTCGACCACGTCGTGCCCGGCCACCCGGGCCACCCCGCCGTCGGCCGGGATCAGGGTGGAAAGGATCTGCACGGTGGTGGTCTTGCCGGCGCCGTTCGGCCCGAGCAGGGCGAACACGCTGCCCGCCGGGATCTCCAGGTCGATGCCTTTCAGCACGGCCTTGTCACCGTAGGACTTGGTCAGTCCGACTGCCGAGATCGCCGCCATCACGCCCTCCGGATCACGACGTCGCCGAGCTGGGTGCGGCCGCGGACCTCGACGGTCTCCCGGGCGTCGCCCGGGCCCTGCGCCGCGCCGAGGGCGTTGCGCACGGTGCCGACCTTGCTGTGCACGTCGAGCCAGGCCGCCGTGCCCTCCGCGATGCCGACCTCCAAGTCCCCCAGGGAGGTCTGCATGGTGACCTGGCCGCGCACCACCCGGCCGATCCGGATCGGGCCGTGCGCCGTCTTGGCGTCCACCCCCGCGTGGGCGGTGCCGACCTCGATCCGGCCGAAGGAGGAGCTGGCCTTGAGCGCCCCGTGGACCTCGCGGACCTCCGTGTCGCCGTTGCTGTTCTTGACCGTCAGCGCGCCCCCGACCGTGCCGACCGCGACCCGGCCGAGCCCGGAGACCTCCGCGTCCCCGTCGACCGAGTCGACCCGGACCTCCCCGTGGTCGGTCTTGAGCCGCGCGCTCGCGGCCTGCTCGACCTGGATCCGGCCGAGCGAGGTCTTCAGCCGGCAGTCGCCGAGCGGGCCCTCGGCGACGAAGGTGGCCATCGGGGCGTCGGCGTTGATCTCCGAACCCGTCGGCAGCTCGATCAGGATGTCGATCGAGCCGATCCGGCCGAACGGCGAGCGCTTCTTCGGGCCCTTGAGGGTGAACCGGCCGCCGGCGTAGTCGACCTGGGTCTGCTGGGCGGCCTTGACGTCCGCCTCCTCGGCGGGGTTGGCGGGCTTGACCTCGACCACGGTGTCGGTGCGCTTGCTCGCGCTGATCCGCACCGAGCCGATCTCGAATTCGAGGGTGGCGGAGATCGGTCCGTCGGTCTCGTACGTAGGCATGGCTGTCCCGTCCTCTTGACTCTGATGGGTGTTCCCGCTGGTCGGAGCGGGGGTGACGTCGTTGCGGATGGAGCGCGGATGGAGCGGATGGAGCGGGTCTAGCAGGCGGAGCGGGTCGAGCGGGCGGAAGCGTCAGTGGACCCAGCCGGTGAAGCCCTGGCCGCCGCGGCGCGGGCGGACCGCGGGCTGGGGGGCCGGTGCGGCGGCCGGGCGGGCGGTCGGCTCGCCGGCCTCCAGCGCGCCGGCGACGGCCCGGACCAGCCAGGCGTTGAGGGAGAGGCCCTCCTGCCCGGCGGCCTCCTCGGCCCGGGCCTTGAGGTGGGCGGGCAGGCGCAGGTTGATCCGGGCCGTGCCCGTCTCGTCCGACTCCGGCACCACGGGCGGCGCCACTGGCACCACCGATGCCACCATCGGCGCCATCGGTGGCGCCACGGGCGGCACATCACCGTGGAAGGTGTCGGCGCCGGGCGGTACGGTGACCACGAACTCGGGATCGAGCCCGCGCAGCCGCACGTCCACCGAGCCGGGGGCGAGCTCGCGGGTCACTTCGCCCATCGCGGCCGAGAGCGCGTTGAGCAGGGTGAGCCGCACGGCGGAATCCAGCGGCAGCGTCAGCCGCTCGGCCAGCGCGCGGGCTTCGTCCCCGCCCATGCCCGCGGCCACCGCGAGCTCGTTCCGAAGGTTTTCGACGTACGGCGTGAGGTCCATGGCCTCAGCATGGCACAGCAGTGGCGCCATGTCGAGCCATTAATGGCGCCACTTTGGCACCACCTCCGGACGGAAACAGCGAACCGCCCCGCCGACAGCTGCCGGCGGGGCGGTTCAGGGGCACTTCACAGGGCACTTCGGGGGGCACCCCGCGGGGCGTCCACCAGGGCGGACGCCGGGAATCAGGCCTTCCAGCCCGCCAGGTACGCGTCGATCTCGCCCGCCAGCCGCGCCTTGCCCGCCACGTCCAGGAAGGACGCCTCGACCGCGTTGCGCGCCAGCGCCGCCACCCCGGACTCGTCCAGGCCCAGCAGCCGCGCCGCGACGGCGTACTCGGTGTTGAGGTCGGTGCCGAACATCGGCGGGTCGTCGCTGTTGATCGTGACCAGCAGCCCGGCGTCCACCATCCGCTTGATCGGGTGCTCCTCGATCCGCTCCACCGCCCGGGTGGCGATGTTGGAGGTCGGGCAGACCTCCAGCGGGATCCGGTGCTCACCCAGGTGGTCCAGCAGCGCCGGGTCCTTCACCGACTGCGTGCCGTGCCCGATGCGCTCGGCGCCGAGCACCCGGATCGCGTCCCAGACCGTCTCCGGCCCGGTGGTCTCGCCCGCGTGCGGGACGCTGCGCAGGCCGGCCGCCCGCGCCCGGTCGAAGTAGGGCTTGAACTGCGGGCGCGGCACACCGATCTCCGGGCCGCCGAGGCCGAAGCTGACCAGGCCCTCGGGGGCCAGGTCGACGGCGAGCCGGGCGGTCTCCTCGGCGGCCTCCAGACCGGCCTCGCCGGGGATGTCAAAGCACCAGCGCAGTACGACCCCGAGCTCCTTCTCGGCGCGCAGCCGGGCGTCCTCGATCGCCTCCATGAAGGCGACGTCCGGGATGCCCCGCTTGACCGAGGAGTACGGGGTGATGGTCAGTTCGGCGTACCGGATGTTCTGGCGCGCCATGTCCTCGGCCACGCCGTAGGTGAGCGCGCGGACGTCCTCGGCGTCGCGGATCAGGTCCACGACGCTCAGGTAGACGTCGATGAAGTGCGCGAAGTCGGTGAAGGTGAAGTACTCGGCGAGCGCCGCCGGGTCGACCGGTACCTTCGACCGGCCGCGGTGGCGGGCCGCCAGCTCGGCGACGACGCGCGGCGAGGCCGAACCCACGTGGTGGACGTGCAGCTCCGCCTTGGGCATCCCGGCGATGAACGCCTCGATGCCCCCCTGGCCACTGGGGTTTCCGATCCGACTTCCGTCCGGCTGGACCACGGTGGTTCCCTACTTCCTCTACGCGCGTACCGACAGGTGCTGGCAAGGATAGGCCGCCCCGGGGTCAGCCTCCGAGGGCGGTCGCGACGGTGTGGATGAGCAGCCCGGCCATGGCACCGACCACGGTGCCGTTGATCCGGATGAACTGCAGGTCGCGGCCCACGTTGGCCTCGATCTTGCGGGAGGCGTCGTCGGCGTCCCAGCCCGCCACCGTCTCGGAGATCAGCGAGGTGATCTCGGCGCGGTAGGTGTCGACCAGGTACTGGGCGGCGTCCTGGAGCCAGCCGTCCACCTTGGCCTGGAGCTTGGCGTCGGTGGCCAGGCGTGCGCCGAAGCTGCCCACGCCCTCGCGGATGCGCCGGCGCAGTTCGCTGTCCTCGTCTCCGGCCGCGTTCACCACCAGGGTGCGGACGGCCGCCCAGGTGGAGGCGATCAGGTCCTGCACCTCGGGCCGGGCCAGCAGTTCCACCTTGGCCCGCTCCACCCGGGCGATGGTCTCCGGGTCGGTCTGCAGTTCGGTCGCGAAGTCGGCGAGGAAGTTGTCGATGGCACCGCGGGCCGGGTGGTCCGGGTCGTCCCGGATGTCGGTGACGAACCGCATCAGCTCCTTGTAGACCCGCTCGCCGACCTGGTGGTCGAGGAACTTGGGCGTCCAGCCCGGGGTCTTCTGGGTGACCCGCTGGACCACCTCCTCGTGGTTGGCGGTCAGCCAGCCGTGCGCCCGGACGGCCACCAGGTCGACCACGCCGTGGTGCCCGCCGTCCGCGACCACCTTGCCCAGCATCCGGCCCATCGGCTCGGCCACCGAGGTGGCCGCCGCCCGCCTGGTCACCGCCTCGGCGACGACCGCCTGCACGTCGTCGTCCCGGAGCACCGCGAGCACCCCGCGCAGCGCCGCCGAGGCCTCCTTGGTGACCCGCTCGGCGCTGCCCGGCGCGGCCAGCCACTCCCCCAGCCGCCGGGCGATGCCCAGCGCCGCGAGGCGCCCGCGCACCACGTGGCCGGAGAGGAAGTTGTCGCCGACGAAGTCGCCGAGCGAGCGCCCGAAGGCGTCCTTCTTGGTCGGGATGATCGCGGTGTGCGGGATCGGCAGGCCGAACGGGCGGCGGAACAGCGCCGTCACCGCGAACCAGTCGGCCAGCGCGCCGACCATGCCCGCCTCGGCGGCCGCCGCCACGTACCCGGCCCAGGCGCCGGCGCCGGCCGCCTTGGCCCAGGTGGCGAGGGCGAAGACCAGGCTCGCGAAGGCCAGCAGGCCGGTCGCGATGGTCTTCATCCGGCGGACGCCATGTCTCTTCTGCTCGTCGGCGGCGGTGAACCGGACCCCGGGGCCCGTACCGCTGAAGGCTTCGTCACTCACCCCGCCAGTCTGCCCGCTGCCCGGCGCGGGCGAGGGCGCGCCCCGCGATCACGCGCCTGGTTGCGCGCCCGGGCACGCCTCGCGCGCAGCCGGGCGCACGCCCCGTACCCTCCCCCTCACGCCGTGTGCGGTCCACCGTGCCCGCCGACGCGGCACCCCGCACGCCCGTCAGAGCCTGAAACGCAACCCCTCAGGCTCCGCCCAGCACGATCACGCCCCGCCTAGCACGATCACGCCCCGCCCAGCACGATCCGCCGCACCCCCTCGACCGCCCACGCCGCCGGATCCGTGCACCGCCGCCCGTCCAGCAGCACCCGCACCCCCGGCAGGTCCTCCGGCGCCAGCTCCCGGTACTCCGGGTGGTCCGCCTGGAGCACCGCCGCCACCACCGGCTCCCCGTCGTACGGGGGCAACCCGAGCGCCGCCAGTTCCCCGCCCCGGTACAGCGGATCGCTGACGTACGGCCGCGCCCCCGCCGCCCAAACCGCCTCGACCAGCGGGAACACCCCGGAGTACGCCGTCTCCTTGACCCCGCCCCGGTACGCCGCCCCGAGCACCAGCACGCCCTGCCCGGCGATCCCGCCCGCCAGCGCGCCGTCCAGCACCCCGACCGCGTACCCGGGCATCTCCAGGTTGGCCTCCCGGGCGGCCCGCACGACCGTCGCGCCCGGGTCGTTCCACAGGTACAGCCGCGGGTACACCGGGATGCAGTGCCCGCCGACCGCGATGCCGGGCCGGTGCAGGTGGCTGTACGGCTGCGAGTTGCACGCGTCGGCGATCTCCGCGAAGTCCACCCCGACCCGGTCGGCGTACCGGGCGAACTGGTTGGCCAGCGCGATGTTGACGTCCCGGTAGGTGGTCTCTGCGAGCTTGGCGAACTCCGCCGCCTCCACCGAGGCCAACTCCCAGACGCCGTTGGGCCGGGGCAGGTCGGGGCGCGCGTCGAAGTCCAGCGCGGCCCGGTAGAACTCGGCGCCGCACCGGGTCGAGGCCGCGTCCACGCCGCCGACCAGCTTGGGGTAGCGCCGCAGGTCGGCGAAGACCCGCCCGGTGCGGACCCGCTCCGGGCTGAACACCAGCGCGAAGTCCGCCCCGGCGGCCAGCCCGGAGCCGGCCGCCAGCCGGGGCGCCCAGCGGCCCCGGGTGACGCCGACCGGCAGGGTGGTCTCGTAGCTGACCAGGGTGCCCCGGCGCAGCCCGGCGGCGACGGCGTCGGTGGCCGCGTCGAGCAGGCCGAAGTCCGGGGTGCCGTCGGCGGCGGTGACCAGCGGGACGACCAGCACCACGGCCTCGGCGGCGGCGACGGCGGCCGTGGTGTCGGTGGTGGCCCGCAGCCGCCCCTCGGCGACCACCTGCTTCAGGGCCTCGTCCAAACCCGCCTCCCGGGGGAACGGCGGCACGCCCTGGTTGACGCTGCGGACGACCCCGGGAGCGATGTCCGCCCCCGTCACCCGGTGACCCTTCAGCGCGAACTGCACGGCCAGCGGCAAGCCCAGCTTGCCCAGCCCGACCACGCACACGTCCATCGCCCGGCTCATCCCCGCACCCCGTTCATCCCCGCACCCCGTTCATCCTCGTGTCACATTCCTCCGGGGCCCCCGGCCTCCGGGGCCCCCGCTCACCCCCGGCCCCCGTTCACCGTGTTGGCGAGCCGACGCCACACCGGGTAGCGCCGCAGCCCGCGCCGCAGCTGGGCCGGCACGGCGCCGCGCCACAGCTGCTGGGCCAGGTTGAGCGGCGGGACCTCCGACGGCAGCCGCACCGGCTCCTCGCCCAGCAGGAACAGCTCGTCCGGCAGCCCCAGCCGGGCGTCCCGGAACGCCGGGTAGCCCGCGTAGTGCCGCCGCCCGTCGACGACCACCGGCGGATCGCCGTGCGCGGCCTCGTACCGGATCAGGTCCCGCAGCGCCTCCGGCCGGACGGCGGCGGCGAGTTCGAGCCGCAGCCGCTCGGCGACGGGCAGCCGGGGGTAGACCGCGCGGGCGTCGAAGCGCTCGATCAGCCGGCCGACCTCGGCGCAGACCTGCTCCTGGACGGCGTCGTCGAGCAGCAGGAAGTCGTCCTGGAGCAGCCGCGGCACGTCCCAGGCGAAGCTGCGGGCCCGGATCGCGTCCAACTCCCAGCCGGGCGCGGCCAGATCGGCGGCGACCTGCTGCAACGCCGCGATCCCGCGCAGCCGGTCCAACACCCCGGCCCGCTGGGTGACGTTGCCCAAGTCCTCGCGCAGCACCAGGAAGTAGCAGTCGTAGTCGGCGAGGACGGACACCCGGCCCGCCCGCAGGCAGGCCTCCAGGGTGAACGGCTGGTCCGAGAAGACCTTCAACTCCTCGTCGCGGCGCAGCCCGTGGCGCCGGACGAGGTCCATCCGGAACAGCTTGGTGTCGGACAGCGCCCAGGCCAGCGCCGAGTCGGTGAAACCGACGGACTCGGCGTTGGCGTGGAAGATCCCCTGCGGCACCAGCCGCCCGTTCACCCCGACCTGCTTGGGCACCAGCACGTCCGAACCCCAGGCGTCGGCCGCCGCGACCAGCCGCTCCAGCGCCTCGGCGCCGAGCCAGTCGTCCGCGCCGAGGAACAGCACGTAGCGGCCGCGGGCCAGCGCCAGGCCCCGGTTCGTGGGGGCCGCCGGGCCGCCCGAGTTGGGCTGGTGCACCACCCGGAACAGCCCGGGGTGGCGGGCGGCGTAGTCGTCCAGGACGGCCTCGCCGCCGTCCGTGGAGCCGTCGTCGACGACCACCACCTCCAGCCGCCCGGGTGCCAGGGTCTGCCCGACCAGCGAGTCCAGGCAGGCGGTGAGGTAGGGCATGGTGTTGTAGACCGCGACCACCACGGTCACATCGGGTCCGGTCATCGAGAAGCGCTGCCCTCCGGTGTGCTGTTCGCCGAGCGATGCAACGTCAACTCGACTGCCCGCCGGGGAGTCACGTGCCCTCCCCGGACGGGTGACAGCGCCCGAACGGACGTTTCAGGGCGTCCAAGGCGTCCAAGGCGTCCAGGCCGTCCCGGGGGCTCAGCCGATCGCCGCCTCCGTGTACATCCGCGCGATCACGTCCTCGATCGCCGGCTCGCGCACCGACAGGTCCACCAGCGGATAGCGCGCGGCCACCGCCGCCACGATCGGCGCGGCGCTCTGCTGCGCCGGGAAGGCCAGCCACTGCCGGGGCCCCTCGACCTTCACCACCCGGGCCCCGTCCACCTCGATCTCGGGCCGGGCCTCGGCCAGGTCGACCACCAGGGTGCGCTCGCTGCGCCCGGTGGCGTGCAGGCCGTCCAGCCCGCCGTCGTAGACGACCCGGCCGTGGTCGATCACCATCACCCGGCCGCAGAGCTGCTCGATGTCGGTCAGGTCGTGCGTGGTGAGCAGCACGGTGGTGCCCCGGTCCCGGTTCACCTCGCGCAGGAACTCGCGCACCTTCCCCTTGCTGACCACGTCCAGGCCGATGGTCGGCTCGTCCAGGTAGAGCACCTGCGGGTCGTGCAGCAGCGCCGCCGCGAGGTCGCCGCGCATCCGCTGGCCGAGCGAGAGCTGGCGGACGGGGGTGTCCAGCAGTCCTTCCAGGTCGAGCAGTTCGACGCAGCGGCCGAGGTTCTCGCGATATCGGCGGTCGGGGATGCGGTAGATCCGGCGGGCGAGTTCGAAGGAGTCGCGGAGCGGGAGGTCCCACCAGAGCGTGGTGCGCTGGCCGAAGACGACGCCGATCCGGCGGGCCAGCGCGACGCGTTCGCGGGCCGGGTCCACTCCGGCGACGCGCAGCCGCCCGCCGCTGGGCACGAGGATGCCGGTGAGCATCTTGATGGTGGTCGACTTGCCGGCGCCGTTGGGGCCGATGTAGCCGACGCACTCGCCGGCCTCGACGGTGAAGCTCAGCCCGTCCACCGCGCGCACCTCGCGCCTGACCCGGCTGAAGCGGCCGGTGCGGACCCGCACGGTGAAGGTGCGGCGGACGTCCTCGAGTTCGATCAGTGCCATGGGGGTTCCTTGCGTAGGAGGGGGGTTCGGCTACCGGTGCCCCGGTAGCTTCAGCTGCCGGTGCCGCGGTAGGCGCGCAGCCCGGCCCGCCAGGCGAGCCCGGCGGCGGCGACGCAGAGCGCGGCGGCGAGCGGGGAGGCGTACTGGAAGGCAGTGGGCAGGCCGAGCGGGTCGGGCCGGCCGAGGACGTGCAGGGCGGGCAGCCAGTTGACGAAGGCCAGCGGGACGCCGAAGACCACGCCGGCCACCAGTTCCTTGGCGAAGATGGTCGGCGGGTAGTGCAGCAGGGTCGCGCCGCCGTAGGTGAAGGAGTTCTGGATCTCCTTGGACTCGCCCCACCAGAACTGCACGGTCGCGCCGCCGACGTAGATCGCACCGAAGATGACGCTGCCGCAGACCAGCAGGGCGGGCACCAGCAGCACGCGGTCCCAGGTCCAGTGGACGTCCAGGGTGGCCAGTGACCAGGCGAGCACCGCCAGGGCCTGGACGGGGCGGCCGAGCCGGCGCAGCGAGAAGCGTTCGGCGCACAGTTGGGCGAGCGCGGGCGCCGGCCGGATCAGCATGGTGTCCAGCGATCCGTTGACGATCCGCACGCCGAGGCCCTCGACCGAGCCGACCAGCAGGTTGGCCACGCCGAGGGCGAAGGTCGCGGTGCCGTAGAGGAAGGCGATCTCCGGCAGTCGCCAGCCGCCCAGTTGGTCGGTGTGCCGGAACATCAGCACCAGGACGACGAAGTCCAGCGAGTGCGTGGCCAGGCTGGCCACCAGGTTCAGGGTGAAGGAGGCCCGGTAGGCCATCATCGAGCGCATCCACATCCGGGCGCACAGCCACCAGGAGCGGACCGCCCACGCGGTACGGGGCACGATCGGCTCAGCCACCCTGCACCACCACCTTGCGGGTCGCCAGCCACTGGGCGCCCCGGCCCGCGGCGAGCAGGGCGGCGGCCCAGGCGAGCTGGAAGCCGAGCGCACCGAGCAGGCCGGCGCCGGTCGAGCGCTCCAGGAAGACGTCGGTCGGCACCTTCACCAGCGCCGCCCAGGGCAGCACCGCGGCGACGTCGCCGAGCAGGCCGGGGAAGAGCACGATCGGCAGCAGCATCCCGGAGAAGAACATCGAGACCACCAGCATCACCGAGCGCACCCCGTCCGAGTCGTGCAGCCAGAAGCCGGTGATCGAGACCAGGAAGCGCAGCCCGAAGCTGACCACCAGCGCGAGCAGCACCGAGAGCAGGAAGACCGCCCAGGTCAGCGGCTGCTCGGGCATCCGGGTGCGGAACACCAACGCGCCGACCAGCAGCGGCACGGTGCCGCGGACCAGCAGTTGGAAGGCGGCCCGGCCGAGGTCGGTGGCCAGCCACCAGCCCTGGAAGTCGACCGGGCGGTAGAGGTCGACGGCGATGTCCCCGCTGCGGAAGCGGTCCTGGAGGTCGTCCTGGAAGCCGCCGCCCCACACCGCGACGGTGGCCAGCAGGGCCTGGCTGACCCAGATGTAGGTGACGGCCTGGCTCTGGTCGTAGCCGCCGAGGCTGGGGCGGGCCTGCCAGAGGGCGAGGAAGGAGGAGGCCAGGATGATGCCGAAGACGGTGTTGGTGAAGGTGCCGGCCACGGTGGCGGCCCGGTAGGTGGAGTAGCGGCGGAAGGCGCCGCGGGCGACGGCCGCGTAGAGCCCGAGGACGGGGAGCGGCCCGGTGGGATCAGGAGGGCGTGCGGTCCGCGTCTCCGGGGGCGCGAGATTCAGCATATTGTCTCCTTGTCGACAAATACGGGCAGGTGGATACCCGCCGACGTCCGCGCACACCCCAGCGGCTCCGACCGGCCGCACCCGGGGGTACCGGGCCGAACGCGCGGAGCTGACGGAACTGGGTGCGCTATGCGAGTGCGCCACGTGAGGCGCTACCTGGTTTGCACCTTTCACCGTAGCGCCGAGGACCAGCCGCCGCACCCGGTTTCCCCGAGCACGCCAACCCCCCGACCACCCCCTGATCGGCCATCAAATAGCACATAATCGCGGCATGACCTTGAGCACCCGACGCCAGGCCAAACGAGCCGCCCGCCGCGCGGCCCGCCGAGCCCTCCCCCGCTGGCGCCGGCTCCTGCCCACCTGGCGCATCACGCTCGGCGCCCTCACCACCGCGCTCCTGCTCACCGTCGGCGCCTTCGCCGTGCTCTACGTCATCGTCCCGGTGCCCGACCCCAACGCCCACGCCGTCGCCCAGAACAACATCTACCTCTACGCCGACGACACCACCGAGATCGCCCGCACCGGCGCCGTCAACCGCACCGACGTCACCATCGACCAGATCCCCCCGCAGACCCAGCACGCCGTCGTCTCCGCCGAGGACCGCACCTTCTACCGCAACCGCGGCATCGACCTCAAAGGCATGCTCCGGGCCGGCTGGAACACCCTCACCGGCAAGGGCACGCAGGGCGGCTCCACCATCACCCAGCAGTACGTCAAGAACTACTACCTGACGCAGGACAAGACCATCGAACGCAAGGGCCGCGAACTCTTCATCGCCCTCAAGGTCGACCAACAGCGCGACAAGCCCGAGATCCTCGCCGGCTACCTCAACAGCAGCTACTTCGGCCGCGGCGCCTACGGCATCCAGAGCGCCGCCCACGCCTACTACGGCGTCGACGTCTCCGCCCTCACCCTCGCCCAGGGCGCCTACCTCGCCTCCCTCCTCCAGGCCCCCAGCAGCTACGACGTCAAGACCGCCACCCCCGCCAACCGCGAGAAGGCCATCGCCCGCTGGCACTACACCCTCGACGGCATGGTCCAACTCGGCTTCCTCACCGACGCCGAACGCACCGCCACCACCTTCCCCGAACCGATCGACCCCCAGCCCGCCACCGGCCTCTCCGGCCAGGCCGGCTACCTCGTCGGCGTCGCCGACGACTACCTCGTCTCCGCCGGCATCATCGACACCGCCACCCTCAAGGCCGGCGGCTGGCGCATCACCACCACCTTCGACAAGCCCAAGCAGGACGCCTTCCACAAGGCCGTGCAGGACGAACTCACCGACGAACTCGACCCCCGGCGCCGCCCCGCCACCGACACCGACGTCCGGGTCGCCGGCGCCTCCGTCGAAACCGCCACCGGCCGCGTCGTCGCCGTCTACGGCGGCCCCGACTACGCCAAACAGCCCTACAACGACGCCCTGCGCCAGGACAACCAGATCGGCTCCACCTTCAAACCCGTCGACCTCGCCGCCGGCCTCATCGCCCAGCACACCCTCGACGGCCGGCAGATCACCCCCGACACCCGCTACGACGGCACCAGCGAACGCCCCGTCACCGGCGGCCCCACCCCCTACGCGCCGCCCAACGAGGACGACGTCGACTACGGCAACATCACCCTGCGCTACGCCATGGTGAAGTCCGTCAACTCCGTGTACGCGCAGGAGGGCGTCGACGCCGGCCTCGCCCGCGTCCGCGACACCGCCGTCAAACTCGGCATCCCCGACAGCGTCCGCGGCATGGACCCGGCCAACACCTCGATGACCCTCGGCACCGCCACCCCCAGCGCCCTCGACCTGGCCGGCGCCTACGCCACCCTCGCCAACCACGGCCAGGCGAACGCCCCGTGGTCCGTCCTGAAACTCGCACGCGTCCACACCGGCGGCGCCGTCGACGCCCCCAAGATGCCCGACCACACCCCCGTCGACGCCATCGACCGGCCCTACGCCGACACCGTCACCGACGTCCTGCGCGACGTCATCGGCCCCCGCGGCACCGGCGCCGCCGCCCTCGACCTCGGCCGCCCCGCCGCCGGCAAGACCGGCACCACCGACTCCAACCTCTCCGCCTGGTTCGCCGGCTACACCCCCGAACTCGCCACCACCGTCGGCCTGTTCCGCGAGAACCCGAAGACCCACGCCAAGGAACCACTGGCCGGCACCGCCGGACTCGCCCGGATCAACGGCGGCACCTTCCCCACCCGGATCTGGACCGCCTACATGAGCGCCGCCCTCGACGGCACCGCCACCCAGCAGTTCGACCTCCAGACCGGCCGCGACACCCCCGCCCCCGGCTTCAGCCCCAGCAGCAGCGCCACCACCACCCCCAGCCCCACCGCCACCGCCCCCACCACCGGCGGCGGCACCAGCGAGGAACCCCCCAGCAGCACCCCCGTGCCCGACACCCCCACCCACGCCCCCAGCGCGCCCGCCCCGCAGCCCACCACCACCCAGGAACAGCCCAGCCCGCAGGCACCCCAGCCCACCGCCACCCAGGAGCAGTCCAGCCCCACCCCCCGACCCACCCAGACCCGGCCCACCCACCCGACCACGCCACCCAGCACCACCGGCGCCGCCACCAACCCGGCGACGAGCGCGACACCACCGGCCCAGCGAGCCACCCCTCCCGCCCAGTGAGCAACCCCCCGAGCGGTGAACCACCCCCCGAGCGGTGAACCACCCCGCCGGCCGGTGAACTACCCCGCCACCAACTCCCGTTCCAACGGCGACCGGAACCGCGGCGTCACCCGCACCTCCCCCAACCAGCCCGCCAGACGCGCCGCCTCCGCCGCGATCGCCCCCTCGGCCTCCGCCCCCACATCACCGAACAGCCGCCACACCACCTCACCGTCCGGCCGCTGCGCCCAGCCGCCCACCACCCGGCCGCACCACCACACCGTCGGCCCGGCGTTGCCCGCCCGGTCGAACAGCGCCGGCACGTCCTCCGGCCGCAGGTACCAGTCCCGCCCCCGCCAGCCCATCACCGTCGGATCCAGCCCCGGCAGCAGCGCCGCCCACGGCTCCGGCTCCGCCACCGGCCCGGCGTCCCCCGGCAGCACCAGCGCCGCCGCCCCGCCCGCCAGCTCCACGTCCTCGGCGCCCACGTCCGCCAGCGCCCGGCGGGTGTCCCCCAGCGTCCAGCCCGTCCACCACTTCACGTCCTCGACGGTCGCCGGGCCGTACCCGGCTAGCCAGCGCCGCACCACCTCCGCCTTCGCCTCCCGCACCGGCGCCTCCGGCCACTGCGGCACCGGCGCCCACGGATAGACGTTGCTCAGCCACGACCCGCGCGGGCGGCCCCGCCGCACGTGCCCGTCCGCGGCCAGCAGCCGCAGCAGCCGACTGCCCACGCTCTGCCGGTTCTCGTACGGCTTGCCCGCCGACATCAGCATCGTCTCGCGCAACTCCGGCACGTCGTCGCCGAGTTCCTTCGTCGTCGCCTCGCCGCGCCGGGCCACGGCGGCCAGCACCGCGCGCTCCGCCCCGGCCAGCCGCGCCTCGTCCCAGCCGTCCGCGTGGTCCCGCAGGTGCTTGAGCAGCGTCGCGCGCTCCCTCGCCGCGATCGCCCGCGCCGTCGACGAACTCACGTGCGGCGCGAAGCCCTCCGTCACCGCGAACAGCGTCCGCCGCATCGACAGCAGCTTCACCAGCGTGACGTCCTCGTACAGCGCCCGGTCCACCTCCGCCACCGACGGCTCCACCAGCCGCGCGCACGCCGACAGGTACACCGTCGCCGGGTCCGACGCGTGCAGCCCCACCAGCGCGTCCGCCACCTGCTCCACCCGCGCCACCCGCACCGACGGCGCCAGCAACTGCCGCCGCCCCACCCGGGCCCGCCGCTCACCCTCGCCGATCACCGGCACACGCCTCGTCATGCCCGGACCCTAGCCCCCACCACCGACAGGCCCGGACGCAAGGAGCCGGCCGGGGCACCGCCCCGACCGGCTCACGCCACGTCCGTGCTCAGAGGTTCAGAGGTAGAGCCCGGTCGAGCCCTCCGTGTCGCCGAAGCGGGTCGCCGCCACCGCGTGCAGGTCACGCTCGCGCAGCAGCACGTAGGTGGCGCCGCGGACCTCGACCTCCAGCTTGTCCTCCGGGTCGTACAGCACCCGGTCGCCCGGCTCCACCGAGCGGACGCTCTGGCCCACCGCGACGGCCTCCGCCCAGGTGCAGCGCTTGGACAGCTCCGCGGTCGCGGGGATCAGGATGCCGCCGGTCGAGCGGCGCTCGCCCTCGCTGCCCTCGATCCGCACCAGCACGCGGTCGTGCAGCATCCGGATCGGCAGCTTCTCGCCCAGCCGGTCGTGCCGCGCCGCCTCGTACTCGGGTGCGGCGGAGGAGGCCTGCGGGGTCGGTTCGTCGTTCGTACTCACGATCCCGAAGGTACCGCCCCCGGGCGCGCGGCGTGACGCTGGCCCGGCATGCGGGAAGCCGCGGCGCCCGCGGGGCCGGACACGCACCCGGGCCCGGGCACACCCCCCAGAACCGGGCGCACCTCCCGGGCCCGGGCACACCGAAGGCCGGACGCCTCCCGCGCCCGGCCCTCACCCCGTGCCCGTTCAGCCCTTGCGGCGCTTCCGGGCGGAAGCCACCAGCAGCAGCACGCCCACGCCGACCAGCGCGGCCGGGACGATCCGCTCCGTGCGCGGCTGCCCCTTCTCGTCCACGAACTGCGCCCGCACCTTCTCCACCACGCCGTTGGCGGCCACGTACGCCCGACCGGCCTTCTCCTCGACGGCGGCCACGGCCTTCGCCTTCACCTGGGCGCTGATCGTGCTCGGGTGGACGCGCACGGCCAGCTCGTCCAGGGTGGCCGCCAGCTGGGTGCGGGTCCGGGAGATGTCCGCCTCGATCTGGGCGGTCGTCCGCGCCGACTTGTCCTTCGTGCTCGCCTCGCCCACTCGGGCCACCCCATTCACTTGCTGATGTTGTCCTGTGCGACTGACCCAGTCTGTCAGTTGCCGAGCAGGGCCGCGCGACCCCACCCACCATCGGGGGTAAGTTTGCCGTGCTATGACCGCCCGCCCCAGCAACAGGAGATTTACCCGTGAGTGAGCGTCTCCAGCCCGGCGACACCGCGCCCGCCTTCAGTCTGTCCGACGCCGACGGCAACCAGGTGTCCCTCGCCGACCACCTGGGCCGCAAGGTCATCGTCTACTTCTACCCGGCCGCGCTCACCCCCGGCTGCACCAAGCAGGCCTGCGACTTCACCGACAACCTGGAGGTCCTCGCCGGCGCCGGCTACGACGTCATCGGCGTCTCCCCGGACAAGCCGGAGAAGCTCGGCAAGTTCCGCGAGGCCGAGAACCTCAAGGTCACCCTGGTGTCCGACCCGGACCACCAGGTGCTGGAGGCCTACGGCGCCTACGGCGAGAAGCAGAACTACGGCCGCACCTACGTCGGCGTGATCCGCTCCACCGTGATCGTGGACGAGCAGGGCAAGGTCGAGCGCGCGCTGTACAACGTGAAGGCCACCGGGCACGTCGCCAAGCTGCTGCGCGACCTCAAGGTCGAGACGGCCTGACGCTCGAAGGCCTGGCGCTCGACGGCCCGGCACCTCGCTCGCCCGGTGCCTCGTTCGCCCGGCACCTCGCTGAACGAAGCGGTGGCGGCACACCCCCCGACCGGGTGCACCGCCACCGCCGTCTCTCACCTCAGGGCGCCGTCAGCAGGCCCCGAGGTCGCTCCAGACACCCCACGAGCCGCTGGCCGCGGGGTCGTCGCCCTTGGTCCACCACTTGTTCTGGTAGTAGTGGCCCTTCCACGACACCTTGGTGGTGGCCGCGTAGGTGGTGCCCGCGTCCCAGCTCGGGGCGGCCGTGCAGGCCCCCGTCGTCGGGGTGGCGGTCGCGGTGGCCGTCGCGGTCGGCGAGGCCGTGGCGGTGGGCGAGGCGGTCGCCGTCGGGGAGGCGGTCGCGGTCGGCGAAGCGGTGGCGGTCGCGGTAGGCGTCGGGGTCGGGGTCGGCGTGCCGCCGTCCACCGTGCCCCGGGTCAGGTCGCCCTTGAGCCCGTACAGCGTGCCGTTCACGTTGACCGTCCAGTTCGACGGGGTCGAGACCGGCAGGTAGTAGACGAAGTCCAGGTCCACCGAGGCGCCCGGCGCCAGCGACTGCCAGCCCGGCAGCTTGACCGACACCCGGTTGTAGGTGCCCTTCAGGCCGCCCACGTTGCCCGGACCGGGGTTGTCCTGCCGGATGACCTGGAGGCCGAAGCCGGACTGGTCCTTGGCGTTGCCCGGAGCCGAGTTGCTGTAGTCGAACTGGAACTCGGTGCCGCCCGGCAGGGTCGTCGTCGAGTTGTTGACGATGTGGATCTTCGGGTTGATCGGGTAGTTCGAGTCACCCAGCGCGAAGTTGGTGAACGACACGTCGATCGGCAGGGTCTGCTGCGGCAGCGGGACCGTCGAACGGGTCGCGCCGTACGGCGTGGCCGCCTTGAACTTGTCGTACATCAGCGAGGTCAGCGTCGAACCCGGCACGTACTCGCCCTTGCCGCCGTTGGCGCTCGCGTCCCACTTGTAGTCGCCCGCGAGCTCCCAGATCATCGCGCCGCCGGCGCCCTGGTTGACGATGTAGTCCGCCTTGGCACCCACCGACTGCTCGTCCTCGGTGGAGAGGAACACCTTCTTGGCGTCGTTCCACAGCCACGGCGCCACCAGGCTGCTGCTGTAGTTGCGGGCGTAGGTGCCCTGCAGCGCGGTGTCCTTCACGCCGTACTTGGCCAGGTAGTCGGGCAGGATGCCCTTCTCCAGGTTCTTCGCGTGCCACATCGGGTTCGACCCGGCCGGGGACTCCTTGCCCGCGTCGTCCTTGTCGTTCCAGATGTTGTCGATGCCGACCGCGCCGTCACCGCAGGAGGTCAGGCCGGAGCCGACCGGGCAGGTGGTCGCCGCCGCGGTGCCCCACAGGCCGTTGGTGCCGCCCGTGACGTTCTTGAAGCCCCGGGTGTAGTACGGCAGGCCGACGTTGATCCGGCCGCCCGGCATCGCACCGCGGAAGTAGTGGTACGACCAGTCGGCGTTCAGGTAGCCGATGCCGCCGTACTGGCCGGTGCCGTACACGTTGGCCGCCGCCAGCTCGCCGTCCTTGCCGTCGTCGAACAGCGAGGCGTTCGGGCCGACGTACTTGTTCCAGGCGCCGTGCAGGTCGTACGACATGATGTTGACGTAGTCCAGGTACTGCGCCACCTGGAAGGTCTCCATGCCGCGCAGCAGGTAGCCGGACGACGGGGCCGCGACCGACAGCAGGTAGTGCCTGCCGTCGGCGGCGCCGGCCCGGTCCAGGTTCTCGCGCAGCGTCTTCATCAGCGCCGCGTAGCCCTTCGCCAGCGAGCCGCGCTTGGAGTTGGCGAGCTGCCAGTCCAGCGGGTTGCCGGCGTCCTTCATCGAGGTCGGGTACTCGTAGTCGACGTCGACGCCGTTGAAACCGTACTTGCGGATGAAGTCGACGGACGAGGCGGCGAAGGTGTCGATGCCGGCCTGGTTGACGCTGCCGTCCGGGTTGACGGTCATCGAGTAGAAGCCGCCGGAGTTGACGCGCTTGCCGTCGTCCCCGAAGTAGCCGCCGGTCTCGGTCCAACCGCCCACCGAGATCAGGGTCTTGACGTTCGGGTACTGCTTCTTGAACTTCGTCAGCAGATTGAAGTGGCCCTTGTAGGGCAGCGTCGGGTCCAGCTCGGCGCCGGGCACGCCCGGGAAGGAGATCCCGGTGGCCTCGTTGGTCGGGCCGTCGGTGCCGACGGAGAGCTTGTTGTCACCGCCGACGTGGCCGAACGCGTAGTTGAGGTGGGTGACCTTGTCCCAGGGGATGTCGTTCACCAGGTAGGGCTGGTCGCCGTTCTTGCCGGTGCGCCAGCCGGTGAAGTAGCCGATGATGCGGCGCTGGTGGTCCGCGCCCATCTTCTCGCGGCCGCCGGTGTCGTAGACCGAGCAGTACGGGACGTCCACCCCGGGCGTCTGGTACAGGCCGTCGGGGCGACAGGCCCCGTTGTCGACGGTCGCGGACGCCTGCGAGGGCACCGCGCCCAGCGTCGACAGCAGCAGACCGGCCAGACCGGCCGCCGCCAGCGCGACCGCGCCCGCCCGGGCAGCCGGGCTCTTGCGGCGGAGTGCGGCGGTGGGACGCCGCTCCGCCGTGTTTCGGATCAACACTCGGTCCTCCGGGAGAGAGTGTCGGCGCGTGCCTGTGGGGGAGCACGCACGTGGGGGATTGCAATTGGCGCCGAAGCTATGTGGTCTGAACCACATAGGTCAATAGGTCTGTACCAATTGGTAATCAAACCCCCAACCCCGCCGGTCACCCCACCGACGACAACAAGTCACCCCCTGGCCGAAACCCCGTCACCCCGCGACCGAACGCCCCCCGCCGAACCCGCCGCCGACCCCCTCGACACCACCGCCCGCCCGCGTCCGGGACGGTGCCGCACCGGAAAGGACGGTGCCCCGGCACGGGCGAAGCCCTAGACTAGAGGCCATGCGGCCTTGGCGGAATCGGCAGACGCCCGGGTTTTAGGTGCCCGTGGGAGAAATCCCGTGAGGGTTCAAGTCCCTCAGGCCGCACTAGCCTTAGATTCGAAGGCCCGCCCCGGAATGATCCGGGGCGGGCCTTCGGCGCTCTCCGACCGGCCGTCAGCCCAGGAGGTCCTTGACGACCGGGGCGAGGCTGCGGAAGGCCAGGCCGCGGTGGCTGATGGCGTTCTTCTCGGCAGGGGTGAGTTCGGCGCAGGTGCGGGTCTCGCCGAGGGGCTGGAGGATCGGGTCGTAGCCGAAGCCGCCGTCGCCGGAGGGGGCGGTGCGCAGGGTGCCGAGGAGGCGGCCCTCGACGACGCGCTCGGTGCCGTCGGGGAGGGCGAGGGCGGCGGCGCAGAAGAAGTGGGCGCCGCGGTGCGGGTCGGAGATGTCGGAGAGCTGGGCGAGCAGCAGGTCGAGGTTGGCGCGGTCGTCGCCGTGCTTGCCGGCCCAGCGGGCGGAGAAGATGCCGGGGGCGCCGTTCAGGACGTCGACGCAGAGGCCGGAGTCGTCGGCGACGGCGGGCAGGCCGGTGGCGCGGGCGAGGGCGTGGGCCTTGAGGAGCGCGTTCTCGGCGAAGGTGACGCCGGTCTCCGGGACGTCCGGGATCTCGGGGTAGGCGTCGGCGCCGACGAGTTCGACGTCCAGGCCGGCCTCGCCGAGGATGGCGCGGAGTTCGGCGACCTTGTGCTGGTTACGGGTGGCGAGGATCAATCGGGTGGACATATCGCCCACCCTATCGGCAGCCGTCCCGGCGTCAGCCGGTGCAGACCGAGGTGAGGTTGCCGGCCGCGTCGCCGAGCGGCTTGAGGTCGGGGACCTCCTTCTTGTCGACGGCCTGCTGGACCTTGTCGGCCTGCTTCTGCAGGTCGGCGACAGCCTTGGCGACGTCGGTGTTCTTGGAGTTCTTGCCGACCTGGTTGAGGTCGGTCCTGAGCTTCTCCAGCGCCTTCCCGGCGGCCGCCGAGTCGTTGCTCGCGTTGCCGTAGGCGCTGGTGACGTCGGCGAGGTCGCCGGTGATCCTGACCGCCGTGTTGCCGCAGTCGATCGCCTTCTGGGCTGCGGAGCAACTGACCATGCTGAGCGGGAGGATGGCGATCAGGCCGGCCACGGCGAGGGCGGCGGGGCGGGCGATGCTGGACGGCATCCGGTCCTCCTGTGGGGCGCGCGGGTTCCGTGGGACGGGACGCGCGCCGGGGGGTGCGCGGTTCCCGCAGCAGGGGTGCTGCGGGAACCGTACGGGCTTCGGGCCCGGCGTGTACAGCGGCCCGTACGGCTGCGGGTACATCCGGGTCCACGGCGCCGTGGGCCGAACCGGTTCAGGCCTCCAGGGCCTTGCGCTGGATCTCGTCGAGCTCGGCGCAGCCCAGGGTGCCGAGGTCGAGCAGGCGGTCGAGCAGGGCGCGGTCGAAGGGGGCGCCCTCGGCGGTGCCCTGGACCTCGACGAAGCGGCCGTCGGAGGTGCAGACGATGTTCATGTCGGTCTCGGCGCGGACGTCCTCCTCGTACTGGAGGTCGAGCATCGGGGCGCCGTCGATGATGCCGACGCTGACGGCGCTGACGCCGCCGGTGATGGGCTGGCCCTTGGCGCGCAGGAGCTTGCGGTCGCGGGCCCAGGCGACCGCGTCGGCGAGGGCGACGTAGGCGCCGGTGATGGCGGCGGTGCGGGTGCCGCCGTCGGCCTGGAGGACGTCGCAGTCGAGGACGATGGTGTTCTCGGCGAGGGCGCGGTGGTCGACGACGGCGCGCAGCGAGCGGCCGATGAGCCGGCTGATCTCGTGGGTGCGGCCGCCGATGCGGCCCTTGACGGCCTCGCGGTCGCCGCGGGTGTTGGTGGCGCGCGGGAGCATGGAGTACTCGGCGGTGACCCAGCCTTCGCCGCTGCCCTTGCGCCAGCGGGGGACGCCCTCGGTGACGCTGGCGGTGCACAGCACCTTGGTGTCGCCGTAGGAGATGAGGACGGATCCTTCGGCGTGCTTGCTCCAGCCCCGTTCGATGGTGATGGGGCGGAGCTGGTCGGGGGTGCGGCCGTCGATGCGTGACATAGGCACTGAGCGTAGTCGCTCGGAGCGGGTGTTCCGGGTGCGCCTCGGCCCGCCGGGGTGCGGCTGGGCGCCGTCCCCGGGTGCGCCTCGGCCCGCCGTTCCCGGGTGGGGCGGCGGGCCGGGGGTGGGGTGAGCCCGGTGGCTCAGCTCACATCATGTCCTCGATGTCAGCGGCGATCGGGTCGGCGTCGGTGCCGATGACGACCTGGATGGCGGTGCCCATCTTGACGACGCCGTGGGCGCCGGCGGCCTTGAGGGCGGCCTCGTTGACCAGGGAGGCGTCCTTGACCTCGGTGCGAAGGCGGGTGATGCAGCCCTCGACCTCTTCGATGTTGTCGATGCCGCCCAGACCGGCGACGATCTTCTCAGCCTTGCTGGCCATCTGATTTCTCCCTCTGTCTCGGCCCGCCGGCCGCTCTGCCGGGTGCCGTCCTGCGCTGTACTGGGGTGTCCGCCGACCGGTGGCCGGCGTGGTCGGTACCGGTGCTGACGCGGGTTCAGCCGCGGTCGCGCCGCCGGGCAGCGCGACCAGCATCACCTGCTCCGGTCCGATCTGCCACGTTAATCCACTTTTGGCCCATTCCGGCGCGCACGGTCCCGACCGCCACCAGAGGATGACGAGCAGCGGGCTCGTGCCCGGAGTGCGGCCTGCGTCCCAAAGTGGTCTACACCAATATATGTGTACTCCGATGAACGCAGAAAGGACCCCGGGTGTTCCGGATCCCCGCCCGGGGGTCCCGCCGGGGGCCACCGGCCGGCAACTGCTCTCGGAGGGCGAAGGATGAGTTCGGCAGGCGCCACGGCCCCGCAGCGCGTGTGGTGGCACACCTTCTACGGCGGCCTCCAGAAGATGGGCCGCTCCCTGCAGCTCCCGGTGGCGGTGCTCCCCGCGGCCGGCATCCTCAACCGGCTCGGCCAGCCCGACGTCTTCGGCAAGGACGGCCTCGGCTGGACCGACGTCGCCAAGGTCTTCGCCTCGGCCGGCGGCGCCCTGCTGGACTCCTCGTTCGGCCTGCCGATGCTGTTCTGCGTCGGTGTGGCGATCGGCATGGCGAAGAAGGCGGACGGTTCCACCGCACTGGCCGCCGTGGTGGGCTTCCTCGTCTACTACAAGGTCCTGCACGCGTTCCCGGAGAACTGCAAGAACGGGACGGTCCTGGTCACCGACGCCTGGACCGGCCAGTGCGTGGACTACAGCTCGGCCAAGGCGGCGGCCGCGACGTACCAGAACCCGGGCGTCCTGGGCGGCATCCTGATCGGCCTGATGTCGGCCTGGCTCTGGGTCCGCTTCCACCGCACCAGGCTGGTCGACTGGCTGGGCTTCTTCAACGGCCGCCGCCTGGTGCCGATGATCACCGCGGTGGTGGGCCTGGCCACCGCCTGCGTGGCGCTCTGGGTCTGGCCGCCGATCGGCCGCGGGCTCAACGACTTCAGCCAGACCCTGGCCGACCTGGGCGCGGGCGGCGCCGGCATCTTCGGCCTGTTCAACCGCGCGCTGCTGCTGATCGGCATGCACCAGCTGCTGAACACATTCGTCTGGTTCCAGTTCGGCGAGTTCATCAAGCCGGACGGCACCATCGCGCACGGCGACATCCCGCGCTTCCTCGCGGGCGACCCGACGGCCGGCCAGTTCCAGTCCGGATTCTTCCCGATCATGATGTTCGCGCTGCCCGCCGCCGCACTGGCGATCGCGCACTCGGCGAAACCGCACCGCCGCAAGGAGATCTACGGCCTGATGCTCTCGGTCGGCCTGACCTCCTTCGTGACGGGCGTCACCGAACCGCTCGAGTACTCCTTCGCCTACGTCGCCCCGGCCCTGTACGGCGTGCACGCGCTGCTGACCGGCGCCTCGATGGCCGTCACCTGGGGGCTCGGGGTGCACGACGGCTTCAGCTTCTCGGCCGGCCTGATCGACTACGTCATCAACTGGGGGCTGGCCACCAAGCCGTGGCTGATCATCCCGATCGGGCTCTGCTTCGCCGCCGTGTACTACGCGCTCTTCCGGTTCATCATCGTCAAATTCAATCTGAAAACACCCGGGCGGGAGGACGAGAGCGAGGTCGAGGACGTCACCAAGGTCTGAAACCGAGCGTCACCGGGCAGCACCCGCAATGGCCTCCGGACCCGACGGTCCGGAGGCCATCGGCATTTCCGGAAAGGACCAAATGCCCGGGCGGTAAAACAATTCCGATATGCGCCCCGGGGATTCCCCGGCGGGCCGTCAGCCGTGCCGGGCGGGGCCGGGGCGACCCGCACCGCCCGGCCGCCGGGCCGCCGGCCGGGGGCACCGCGGGGGTGGGGAAAGTCCGCCGCCGCCCGGCCCGGGCGGTGGCCGGCAATCGGCCGCCACCGTTTCCCCGCCGGCCCCGACCATGCGCCGCGGGGGTCGGAAAGCCGCGGATTGGCCGAAGCCGGACGGGGTGGGGCCCGGACTTCTCCCGACCGCCGGCCGTCCGTGATGTCCGACACCCCGGTGGGCCCCTTCCCCGCCGCCCACCGCACCCGGACCGGACCCCGGCAGCGGACACCGGAGTTCCGGAGGCCGCCTCCGCCCGGACACCGTCGCGTCCGCCGGTGAACCCCGCCGACCCGACCCCCGTCCGCGCACCGCCGGGCCCGCGGCGGACCCCTGACGAGGCCTCGGCGGGGCCTCCTGACGGGGCCGGGTCTTTTTGTTGCGCAAATAGCCAAAATCCCAATCACGGCGGGTAATCATGATCGTCGTTCCGCAACTAGGTTTCGATTTCATAGCGCTTCCCGGCAGGGGCGCTTTCCGGGGTTCCCCCCCTTCTCCACCCGTGCTACAAAACTGGTCTACACCACACGTGGTGTAGACCAGTTCGCGGTTCGGCCCCCTGTGCCCCTCCCCCGACCGCCATGCCGTTAGGAACCCACCCCAATGAGTCAGTCAGCGCAGGCACCGGCGCCCGCCACGGCTCCGGCCACGCCAAGCCCCGTCAAGAAGTTCGGCCAGAACCTCCTCCAGGGCCTGCAGAAGATCGGCCGCAGCCTCCAGCTGCCGGTCGCCGTCCTCCCGGCCGCAGGCATCCTGCTCCGCCTCGGCCAGGACGACGTCTTCGGCAAGGACTGGCTCGGCTGGGGAAAGGTCGCCCAGGTCTTCGCCACCGCCGGTGACGCCGTGTTCAGCAACCTGCCGCTGCTGTTCTGCGTCGGTGTCGCCATCGGCTTCGCCAAGAAGGCCGACGGCTCGACCGCGCTGGCCGCCCTGGTCGGCTACCTGGTCTTCCACAACGTGCTGACCGTCTTCCCGGTGGACGGGAGCATCACCGCGGCGCTGCCGGAAGGAAAGCCCCAGAACCCCGGGGTCTTCGGCGGCATCGTGGTCGGCCTGCTCAGCGCCGTGATCTGGCAGAAGTACCACCGCAAGAAGCTCGTCGACTGGCTCGGCTTCTTCAACGGCCGCCGCCTCGTCCCGATCATCATGGCCTTCCTCGGCACCCTGCTCGGCGTCGTCATGGGCCTCGTCTGGGGCCCGATCGGCACCGGCCTGACCCACGCCAGCGACTGGCTGACCGGCCTCGGCAGCGTCGGCGCCGGCGTCTACGGTGTCGCCAACCGCGCGCTGATCCCGGTCGGCATGCACCAGTTCCTGAACACCTTCTTCCAGCAGCAGGTCGGCAGCTTCACCGACCCCACCGGCCACACCTGGACCGGCGACATCCCGCGCTTCTTCCACGGTGACCCGACCGCCGGCCAGTTCATGTCCGGCTTCTTCCCGATCATGATGTTCGGCCTCCCCGCCGCCGCCATCGCGATCGCCCACGCCGCGCGCCCCGAGCGCCGCAAGGCCGTGCTCGGCATGATGATCTCCGTCGCACTGACCAGCTTCGTGACCGGTGTCACCGAGCCGATCGAGTTCTCCTTCATGTTCATCGCCCCGGTCCTCTACCTGATCCACGCGGTGCTCACCGGCCTCTCGATGGCCGTCACCTGGGGCCTGGGCGTGCACGACGGCTTCGGCTTCTCGGCCGGCCTGATCGACTACGGGTTCAACTGGAACCTGGCCACCAAGCCGTGGCTGATCATCCCGATCGGCCTGGTCTTCGGTGCGCTGTACTACTTCCTCTTCCGCTTCGCGATCACCAAGTTCAACCTCAAGACCCCCGGTCGCGAGGACGACGACGAGATCGAGGACGTGACCAAGGCCTGAGGCCCCGCCCGTCCGCACTCCACGACCCCGCCCCGCCGCTGCTCCCCCAGCGGCGGGGCGGGGTCGTCGTGCGTCCCGCCCCGGGGCGGCGGGAACGGCGGTTGACGAACCGGCGGAGGCACTGGTCAACTGAAGCCGTGAACGCGTCCTGCCCGCTGGTGACCCGCAGCCACATCGACTTCGGTCGCGTGTGGTCCGCGGCGTGTCGCGGCTGAGCCGACCGTTCCCCCCGCCGCCCGGCTGACCTCCCGCCCGGCGCCGTTCCTCCCCTCCCGCCCGCACGGGCCCCGCCCGCCTCCGGGCCGCCACCGCGCACCCGCGCGCGGCCGTACGCACCCGCACACCCCCTGTGCGCGTTCGCCGGCGTCGCCCGCACGCGTCCGCACGAGGAAAGTCAGGCCTCAGCATGCCCCGCCAACTGCACCTCTCCGCCGCCCTGGACAGCCCCGGCCACGTCGACGCCGGGCACTACGCCGCCCTCGCCCGCCTCGCCGAGCGGGCCACCCTCGACTTCGTCACCCTCGACGACTCCTTCACCCCCGAACCGCACCGCCCCGACGCCCTCGCCACCCTCGCCCGGATCGCCCCGCTGACCGAGCGGGTCGGACTGGTGCCCACCGTCACGACCACCCACACCGAGCCGTTCCACACCTCGATCGCGGTCAACACCCTGGACTGGGTGAGCCGGGGCCGGGCCGGCTGGCTGGTCGGCGTCTCCGCCACCGAGGCCGAGGCCAAGGCCTTCGGCCGCCGCCCGACCGCCCCCGCGGACGCGCTCTGGGCCGAGGCCGCCGACGCCGTCGAGGTCGCCGCCCGGCTCTGGGACAGCTGGGAGGACGACGCGGAGATCCGCGACACCGCCACCGGGCGGTTCATCGACCGCGACAAGCTGCACTACGTCGACTTCGAGGGCCCGCACTTCTCCGTCCGCGGGCCGTCGATCACCCCGCGCCCGCCGCAGGGCCGCCCGGTCGTCGCCGTCCCGGTGTCCGCCGTCGACCTCGCCCCGTACGCCTCCCCCGGCGGTCGCGCCCGGGTCGCGGCGGCGATCCGGTACGCCGACGTCGTCCTGCTGGACGCCCCCGACCACGCCGCCCGGCTGGCCGCCGCCACCGAACTGCGGCTGCGCGCCGGCGAGCACCTGCGCATCCTCGCCCGGACCGACGCCTCCCTGCCCGACGACGCCGCGGCCGACCGCCTGCTCGCCGACCTCGCCGCGATCGGCACCGGCGTCGACGGCTTCCACCTCGTCCCCGCCGAGCCCGAACGGGACCTGGCCGCCCTCGCCGAACGGGTCGTCCCGGTGCTGCGCGCCCAGGGGCTGTTCCGCGCCGGGTACGCGGCCGGTCGCACCCTGCGCGACCACCTCGGCCTGGCCCGCCCGGCCAGCCGCTACGCCACCGACGCCGCCACCAACACCGACGCCACCGCCACCCCGTCCGCCGCCGCTCTCGCCGAGGTGACCCGATGACGGACCGCCCGCTCAAGCAGATCCACCTCGCCGCGCACTTCCCCGGCGTCAACAACACCACGGTGTGGAGCGACCCGGACTCCGGCAGCCACATCGAATTCGACTCCTTCCGCCACCTCGCCGAGACCGCCGAGCGCGGGAAGTTCGACTTCTTCTTCCTCGCCGAGGGCCTGCGGCTGCGCGAGAACAAGGGCCGCATCCACGACCTGGACGTGGTCGGCCGCCCCGAGTCGATCACCGTGCTGAACGCGCTGGCCGCCGTCACCACCCGCCTCGGGCTGGCCGGCACCGTCAACGCCACCTTCAACGAACCGTACGAACTGGCCCGCCGGTTCGCCTCGTTGGACCACCTCTCCGGTGGGCGCGCGGCCTGGAACGTGGTCACCTCCTCGGACGCCTTCACCGGGGAGAACTTCCGCCGCGGCGGCTACCTCGACCGCGCCGACCGCTACACCCGGGCCGCCGAATTCGTGCAGCTCGCCCGGGAGTTCTGGGACGGCGGAGCGGAGACCGTCCGGCACAGCGGCCCGCAGTTCGAGGTCGAGGGCCGGCTCTCGCTGCCCCGCCCGCCGCAGGGCCACCCGGTGGTCATCCAGGCCGGGGACTCCGACGAGGGCCGGGAGTTCGCCGCCGCGACCGCCGACGTCGTCTTCAGCCGGCACTCCACCCTCGCCGACGGCCAGGCCTTCCACGCGGACGTCAAGCGCCGGCTCGCCGCGTACGGCCGCAAGCCGGACGAGCTGAAGATCATGCCCGGCGTCACCTTCGCCCTCGGCGACACCGACGCCGAGGCCGCCGAACTCGCCGCCGAGGTCCGCCGGGCCCAGGTCGGGCCGCAGACCACGATCGCCTTCCTGGAACAGGTCTGGGGCATCGACCTGTCCGACCACGACCCGGACGGTCCGCTGCCCGCCGTCGACCCCGACCCGGACAGCGCCCTGGCCCAGGGCCGGGTCCGGATCGGCGACCCGTCGGCCGTCGCCGCCCGCTGGCGGGCGCTGGCCACCGAGAAGCAGCTCACCAGCCGCGAGCTGGTGATCGAGGTGACCGGCCGGCAGTCCTTCATCGGCTCCCCCGCGACGGTCGCCGAGCGGATCGACTTCTTCGTGCAGAACGACGCGGCCGACGGCTTCATCCTCGTCCCCCACCTGACCCCGGGCGGCCTGGACGCGTTCGTCGACCGCGTGGTGCCGCTGCTCCAGGAGCGCGGGGTGTTCCGCACCGACTACAGCGGGACGACCCTGCGCGACCACCTCGGCCTGCCGCTCCCCGGCCGGCGTTGAGACGACCGACGCCGAGCCGACCGGCCCGCCCGCCCGCCCGCTCAGATCCGGTACACCGCACCCGCCCGGGCGACCTCGACGGGGCCCGGGTACGCGGCGGCGGCGTCGCGGCGGTTGTGCTCGGCGTCGGTCCACGGGGGGATGTGGGTGAGGACGAGCCGGCGGACGTGGGCGGCGGCGGCGTGCTCGCCCGCCTCCCGGCCGTTGAGGTGGACGGCCTGGTAGGTGTCCCGGCCGTCGATGTAGGCGGCCTCGCAGAGGAAGAGGTCGGCGTCGCGGGCGAGTTCGACGAGTTCGGCGCTCTCGCCGGTGTCGCCGGAGTAGACGAGCGCGCGGCCGTCGTGTTCGAGGCGGAAGGCGAAGGCGTCGACGGGGTGGTTGACCTGGGCGACCTCGATCCGGAACGGGCCGAGGTCGAAGGCCCCGGGGGTGAGGGTGTGGAAGTCGAAGACCTCCTTCATCCCCGGGTTCTCCGGCATGTCGTAGGCGCGGGCGAGCCGTTCGGCGGTGCCGGCCGGGCCGTAGACGGGCATCGGGTCGGGGCAGCCCTCGGCGCGGTAGTTGCGGGCGACCCAGTAGGCGCACAGGTCGACGCAGTGGTCGGCGTGCAGGTGGCTGAGCAGGACGGCGTCGACCTCGTAGATGTCCACGTACTTCTGCAGGGCGCCGAGGGCGCCGTTGCCGAGGTCGAGCACGACGCGGTAGCCGTCGGCCTCGACGAGGTAGCTGGAGCAGGGCGATTCGGCGGACGGGAAGCTCCCCGAGCACCCCACCACGGTCAGTTTCATCCGAGCCCCTCCGCCCCGACACGTCCTGGCTGCTGCTGGAAAACGGCAGGCCGGGCCGGTGGAACCGGCCGGTAGCACTGCTTCGCGTGTCGAGAGTAAGGGCGGAGCGGCACTTTGCCCCCGTCCCCGTGCCGGGCTGTGGCTGGAATCACCAGAACGCCGGGGCGGGGGCGGTGCCGTCCGTTCGGGTGCCGTCGGGTCAGCGGTGGCGGGGGCGGTTGCGGGCCCAGGCCTTGATCGTGTCGGGGTACCAGCGGGGGTGGCCGCCGGCGTCGAGGACGTCCGGGTCGGGCAGCAGCCCGTGCCGCCGGTAGTTGCGGACGCTCTCGGCCTGCACGTTGATGTGGCGGGCGATCTCGGCGTAGGACCACAGCTCGGAGCTTCTCCCCACGAGGCACCTCCGGAGGGGCGGGGCGGGCGTACGTGAGGCAGCCTGTCCGGGCGTCGGCGACTCTTCACCACGGAACGGGCACCGTGGTCATTCCGTGACGAACCGGGTGCGTGGTGCGGACAAATGCCCGGCCGTCCGGGCACTCACGGTGGTGGGGGCCGCCATGGGCCCGGTACGGTTCGCGCCATGAACAGTTCGACCGGGGTCTGGGTGGTCCTGGCGGTGGCGGGCGTCGCGCTGCTGGCCGCCGTCGTGGGGGCGCTGGTCCGGCGCACCCGCCCGGCGCCGCGACCGGCCGGTCCGACGGCTCCGCGCCCGCGCCCGGCGGCCAAGGGCCGTCCGGGGCCGCAGCCGCAGGAGATCTGGTGGGCGGAGGTCCCGTTCGAGGACGGCCCGGGGTCGAAGGACCGCCCGTGCCTGGTGCTGCGGGTGCACCGCCGCACCGCGACCGTCGCGAAGATCACCAGCAAGCACCACGCCGAACGCCCGGGCGTGCTGCCGCTGCCGCCCGCCTCGGTGGGCGACCGGCAGGGCCGCACCAGTTGGCTGGAGACCGACGAGCTGCGCGAGGTGCCGCTGTCGGCCTTCCGCCGCCGGGCCGGCACGGTGGACCGGCAGGTCTGGTCCCGCGCGCAGCAGGCCCTGCAACGCGGCTAGGCCCGGAGCTGGCCCTCCAGCACCGCTGGGGCTCTCAGGCCCAGAGCTGCCCCTGCAGCGCCTCGACGGCCGCCTCGGTGGTCTCCGCGGTGTAGATGCCGGTGGACAGGTACTTCCAGCCGCCGTCGGCGACCACGAACACGATGTCGGCGCGCTCCCCGGCCGCCGCGGCCTTGCGGCCGACGCCGATCGCGGCGTGCAGGATCGCGCCGGTCGAGACGCCCGCGAAGATGCCCTCCTGCTGGAGGAGTTCGCGGGTGCGGCGGACGGCGTCCGCGGAGCCGACCGAGAAACGGGTGGTGAGCACCGCGGCGTCGTACAGCTCGGGGACGAAGCCCTCGTCGAGGTTCCGCAGCCCGTACACCAGGTCGTCGTAGCGGGGTTCGGCGGCGACGATCCGCACGCCGGGGACCTTCTCGCGCAGGTAGCGCCCGACGCCCATCAGGGTGCCGGTGGTACCGAGGCCGGCCACGAAGTGGGTGACGGTCGGCAGGTCGGCGAGGATCTCGGGGCCGGTGGTGGCGTAGTGGGCGCCCGCGTTGTCGGGGTTGCCGTACTGGTAGAGCATGACCCAGTCCGGGTGCTCGGCGGCGATCTCCTTGGCGATCCGGACGGCGGTGTTGGAGCCGCCGGCGGCCGGCGAGGGGATGATCTCGGCGCCCCACATGCGGAGCAGTTCGCGCCGTTCCTCGCTGGTGTTCTCGGGCATCACGCAGACCATCCGGTAGCCCTTGAGCTTGGCGGCCATGGCGAGCGAGATGCCGGTGTTGCCGCTGGTGGGTTCCAGGATGGTGCAGCCGGGGGTGAGCCGGCCGTCGGCCTCGGCGCGCTCGATCATGTGCAGCGCCGGGCGGTCCTTGATCGAGCCGGTGGGGTTGCGGTCCTCCAGCTTGGCCCAGAGCGTCACCTGCCCGTCGGTGTTGCCGGGGACGGCGGCGGACAGCCGCGGCAGGCGGACCAGCGGGGTGTTGCCGACGGCTTCGAGCGGGCTGTCGTAACGCAAGGGAGGCCTCCGGCCACGGCGGTGGGGGTGCGGAAGGGCGCCCTCCCGCCCGCCGCTGGGCGGACGGGAGGGCGGGAGGTCAGCGGGCTCCGCCGGCCACGGCGGGCAGGATGGTGACGCTGTCGCCGTCGGCGAGGGCGGTGGAGATGCCCTCCAGGAAGCGGACGTCCTCGTCGTTCAGGTAGACGTTGACGAAGCGGCGCAGCTCACCGCCCTCGACCAGGCGGGCGGCGATGCCCGGGTGGCGGGCGTCGAGGTCGGCGAAGAGCTCCCCGAGGTTGCTGCCGGTGCCCTCGACGGCCTTGGCGCCGTCGGTGTAGGTGCGGAGGATGGTCGGGATGCGGACCTCGATGGCCATGGGTGCGCTCCTGTGCGAGTCGTGAGGTGGGTGGGCCGCGGCGGGCACGGCGGGGAGGGTGGTCCCGGGGCTCGGCGTCGCCGGCAGGCGGTGGGCACCGGGTGGGGCGGGCGGCTCAGCGCGAACGCGCGGGCGTGCCGGGACAGATCGCACTGGCGAGCCGGCACAGGTCGACGTGCAGGCGCGCCACGAGGCGGGTGCCCGGGGCCTGGTTGCTCACATCGACGGAACGCATGGGCTCATCGTATAGATTCCCCGGCCCGCTCCTCCATGCCCGTCTCGGGATCCGGATGTTCCCGTTTCTCGGGCTGAGACGACACGGGCCCGCCGACCGCTCGCGGGCGGTCGGCGGGCCGCGCCCAGGTGGGTGCTGGTCAGGCCGGGTGGGCCTCGACGACCTGGACGTCTTCCTCTGTGATCTCGCCGTCCACGATGCGGAACGAGCGGAACTGGAACGGGTCGTCCTCGCCGTTGCCGTCGGCGGTGGAGACCAGGACGTAGTGGGCGAACGGCTCGGAGGCGTAGCTCACGTCGGTGCGCGAGGGGTAGGCCTCGGTGGCGGTGTGCGAGTGGTAGACGATCACCGGCTCCTCGTCGCGGTCGTCCATCTCGCGGTAGAGCTTGAGCAGGTCGCCCGAGTCGAACTCGTAGAAGGTGGGCGAGCGGGCCGCGTTGAGCATCGGGACGAACCGCTCGGGCCGTCCGCTGCCGGCCGGTCCGGCGACCACGCCGCAGGCCTCGTCCGGGTGGTCGGCGCGGGCGTGGGCCACGATCCGGTCGCGGAGTTCTCGGGTGATGGTCAGCATGCGGTCAGGATAGCCACGCCCCGGCGGGTGTCCGCCGGGCCGTCCGGAGCGCGGTCACCGGGTGTCCGCCACCTGGGCGCGGCGGCCAGGTCCCGGCGGTTCAGCCGCCGTTGCGCACGTGCAGGTGGTCGTGGGCGACGCCGTGGGCGGCCCTCGGGTTGCGGCGCTTGAGCACCTGGTAGCCGATCACCAGCAGGACGGCCCAGCCCGGGAAGACGTACAGCGAGATCCGGTTGTCCGCGTCGAACGCGATCAGCACCACGACCAGGGCGAGGAAGGCGAGCGCGGTCCAGCTGGTCCAGGCGCCGCCGGGCGCCTTGAAGGTGGGCGGCGGCAGGTGGCCGGCCCGCCAGGCCTTGCGGTAGCGGATCTGGCAGATCAGGATCATCGCCCAGGTCCACAGGCCGCAGACGGTGGCGACGGAGGTGATGTACTCGAACGCCTTGGCCGGGACGAGGTAGTTGAGTACCACGCCGACGCCCATCAGCAGGCAGGAGAGGGTGATCGCGAAGGCCGGGGTGCGGTGGGTGTTGAGCTTGGTGAGCTGCCCCGGGGCCTGGCCGCGCAGGGCGAGGTCGCGCAGCATCCGGCCGGTGGAGTACATGCCGGAGTTGCAGGAGGAGAGCGCGGCGGTGAGCACCACGAAGTTGATGATGCCGGCCGCGGCCGGGATGCCGATCTTGCCGAAGGCGGCCACGAACGGGCTGACGCCGGGCTGGAACTCGGTCCACGGCACGAGCGAGAGGATGATCACCAGCGCGCCGATGTAGAACAGCATGATGCGCCAGGGCAGGGTGTTGATGGCGCGCGGCAGGGTCTTCTCGGGGTTCTCGCTCTCCCCGGCGGTGACGCCGACGAGTTCGACGCCCAGGTAGGCGAACATGACGATCTGCAGCGTCATCACGGTGGCGCCGATGCCCTTGGGGAAGAAGCCGCCGTCCTGCCACAGGTGGGTGATCGACGCGGTGTCACCGGCCTTGCTGAAGCCGAGGGTGAGCACCCCGATGCCGATCAGGATCATGCCGATGATGGCGGTGACCTTGACCATCGAGAACCAGAACTCGATCTCGCCGAACAGCTTCACCGAGATCAGGTTGGCCGCGTAGAGGATCACCAGGAAGGTCAGCGCACTGGCCCACTGCGGGATGTCGGGCGCCCAGAACCTCACGTACACGGCGGCGGCGGTGGTCTCCGCCATGCCGGTGACCACCCAGAACAGCCAGTACGTCCAGCCGGTCACGTAGCCGGCGAAGGGGCCGAGGAACTCGCGTGCGTACTCGGCGAAGCTGCCGGAGACCGGGCGGTAGGTGAGGAGTTCGCCGAGGGCGCGCATGATCACGAAGATCGCCACGCCGGCGACGGCGTAGGAGAGGATCAGGCTCGGGCCGGACCGGGAGATCGCGGTGCCCGCGCCGAGGAAGAGGCCGGTGCCGATGGCACCGCCGATCGCGATCATCTGGATCTGGCGGCTTCCCAGCCCCCGGTGATAGCCCTCCTCGTCCGGTTTCGCGTCGACCACGTCGTCGTACAGCTGCTCGGCCATGGTGCACCGTCCTGGGTGGGTCTCGTGGGGTGGAGAAGTCGTACCACGCAGGGTTCGGATAGCGGTGTTCATCTGAGCGTTATTTGAGCATGACCTGCTATGTTTTGCCCGATTTAAAGAGAAATGCCCCGGCCGTCCGTCCACATATTGGACGAATCGACCGGGGCCTGCCCGGAAGCGGGCACGATCAGTCCGCGATCGCCTCCAGGAGCGTCTCCTGGAGCGCTCCCAGCCAGACGTACGCCATCACCAGCGGCTTGCGGTCGTCCTCGTCCGGCAGCTCGTAGAGCTCCTCGTCGTCCTCGCTGACCTCCAGCTGGACGCCCAGGGTCAGCCGCAGGTCGTTGAGCGCGCCCAGCCAGCGCAGGCCGTCGGCGGGGTCCAGCTTGACCACCCCGCCCTCACCGCCGAGCCGGTCGAGCATCCGGACGACGTGCAGGGCGTCCTCGCGCTTGCGGGTCCGCAGGTCCACCTCGGTGTAGCGGCGGAACTCGCCCGAGGCGGCCCGGCTCTCCTCGTTCTCCGGCCCGGCCGGGTCGCCGTAGGCGTCCGGGAAGAGCCGGGCGAGCATCGGGTTGGCCGGCGCCTCGGTCGGGCCCTCGGCGAACAGCGCGGCCAACGGATCGCCGCCGTCCCCGCCCGGGCCGGGCCCGATCAGCTGCAGGATCCCCACCTCCAGGGAGCGCAGGATGGAGGCCTCCACCTCGTCCAGCGCGATCGCCGCGCTCCCGCCGCCGGCACTCTCGAACAACCCAGCCATGTCTATCGGTCAGCCCGTCTTCGTCGTCTCGGGTGGGGTACCGGCTCCGCGGCCGGTCGCGCCGCGGTCCGCACTGCGGTCAGTCGTGCCGCGGTCAGTCGTGCTGCGGTCAGTCGTGCTGCAGCGTCGCCCAGAGGCCGTAGCCGTGCATCGCCTGGACGTCGCGCTCCATCTCCTCGCGGGAGCCGCTGGAGACCACCGTCCGGCCCTTGGTGTGCACCTCCATCATCAGCTTCCTGGCCTTGTCCTTCGGGTAGCCGAAGTAGGCCTGGAAGACGTACTGGACGTAGCTCATCAGGTTCACCGGGTCGTTGTGCACGATGGTCACCCAGGGCGTGTCCGGCTCCACCACCGGTAGTCCTTCGACCTCCGGGCGCTCGATCTCCACGGGCGCGACACTCACCGCCGGATCCTCCTCGCTGCGCAGTCCGTCCACGCCTCTTCAGCCCCATGCTGCCATCCGGGGGACCCCCGGGCGATTCCGGCCCGGCTCGCAGCACGAGAAATCGTCACTCTGACGCTAAGTGGTAGTAGCATCATCCGCATGGACGCCACTTCAGTGCGCGCGGCCGGTTCGACCGCGCTCCTCACCGACCGCTACGAGCTCACCATGCTGCAGGCCGCCCTGCGCAGCGGGGCCGCGCACCGCCGCTCCGTGTTCGAGGTGTTCACCCGCCGCCTGCCCAGCGGCCGCCGCTACGGCGTCATGGCCGGCACCGGCCGGGTGCTCGACGCCATCGAGGACTTCCGCTTCACCACCCCGCAGCTCGACTGGCTGGCCGGCCAGGGCGTGGTCGACGACGACACCCTGCGCTACCTCGCCGACTACCGCTTCGCCGGCGACATCCACGGCTACCCCGAGGGCGAGGTCTACTTCCCCGGCTCGCCGCTGCTCACCGTCGAGGGCAGCTTCGCCGAGGCGGTGATCCTGGAGACGGTGATCCTCTCGATCCTCAACCACGACTCCGCGATCGCGGCCGCCGCCTCCCGGATGACCGCCTCCGCCGGCGGCCGCCCGGTGATCGAGATGGGCGCCCGGCGCGCCCACGAGCAGGCCGCCGTCGCCGCCGCCCGGGCCGCGTACCTCGCCGGCTTCGCCGCCACCTCCGACCTGGAGGCCGGCTTCACCCACGGCATCCCGACCACCGGCACCGCCGCCCACGCCTTCACCCTCGTCCACGACAGCGAGCGGGACGCCTTCCGCGCGCAGATCGCCTCCATGGGCAAGGGCACCACGCTGCTGGTCGACACCTTCGACCTGCGCGAGGCCGTCCGCACCGCCGTCGAGGTGGCCGGCCCCGAACTGGGCGCCGTCCGGATCGACTCCGGCGACCTCACCCTGCTGGCCCACCGGGTCCGCCGCCAGCTGGACGACCTCGGCGCCACGAAGACCCGGATCATCGTCACCTCCGACCTCGACGAGTACGCCATCGCCGCGCTCGCCGCCGCCCCGGTGGACGGCTACGGCGTCGGCACCAGCCTGGTCACCGGCAGCGGCCACCCGACCTGCGCGATGGTCTACAAGCTGGTCGCCCGCGCCGAGAGCGCGGACGGGCCGCTGGTGCCGGTGGCCAAGCGCGCGGCCGGCGGCAAGACCAGCATCGGCGGCCGCAAGTGGGCCGCCCGCCGGCCCGACGCCGACGGCGTCGCCGAGGCCGAGGTGGTCGGCACCGGAGCGGTCCCCGCCGACCTGGAGCCGCACCTGATGCAGGTGCCGCTGGTGCGGGCCGGCCGGGCCGTCGGCCGCGAACCGCTCACCGCCGCGCGCGAACGGCACATCCGGGCCCGGGCCGCACTGCCGCTGTCGGCCACCCAGCTCTCCAAGGGCGACCCGGTGCTGCCGACCGAACTCGTGCTCTGACCCCGCCCCGGCCGACCGGCGCGGACCGGCGGACGACCCCGGGGCCGTGCCGCCGGTTCCGGGCCGCCGGTCCGCCGCGGATCGCCGGTCCGCCGTTCGCCGCGGTTCACCCGGTTCACCGGTCCGCCGCGGTTCGCCGGTTCGCGCCGGGCGCCGGCCCGGGGTCCGCCCCAGGCCTTCCGCCCCCGCACGCCACTCCCTAGAGTCAGCCGTAGAGTTCCCCCGGAGCTCCCCGAGAACCCCCGAGCCCCGCCGCGGGCCGAGTACTCCCGAGGGCTCCCCCCACCAGGGCGCCACCACGGCCGCCCCCCACATCCGAGGATGCGAGCCATGCACCGGGCACTGATCGTCGTCGACGTGCAGAACGACTTCTGCGAGGGCGGCAGTCTGGCCGTCGCCGGCGGCGCCGAGGTGGCCGCCGCCATCACCGATCTGATCGCCGAGTCCTCCCCCGGCTACCAGCACATCCTCGCCACCCGCGACCACCACATCGACCCGGGCGACCACTTCTCCACCGAGCCCGACTACGTCACCAGCTGGCCGGTGCACTGCGTGGCCGGCACCGAAGGCGTGGGCTTCCACCCCAACTTCGCCCCGTCCGTCATCTCCGGCGCGGTCGAGGCGGTCTTCGACAAGGGCGCCTACTCGGCGGCGTACAGCGGTTTCGAGGGGCTGGACGAGAACAACCGCGGCCTGGTGGAGTGGCTGCGCGAACGGCAGGTCGACGAGATCGACGTGGTCGGCATCGCCACCGACCACTGCGTCCGGGCCACCGCCCTGGACGCCGCCCGGGCCGGCTTCACCACCCGCGTCCTGCTCGACCTCACCGCCGGGGTCGCGCCGGCGACCACCACCGCCGCGCTCGCCGAACTGCGGGCCGCCGGAGTCGAGTTGGTCGGCACCCCGGTGGTTCGGGCGTAGCCCCGGCTCCGGGTCGGGAGCGGCCCCGGCCCCGGGCGCGGCTCGGGTGCGACTCGGGTGCGCCCCCGGATCCGGGGGCGGACGGATCCGGCCCGGATCTAACCGACCATCAACTCCACCACGTCCGAACCGCCCACCCGGTGGGCCTCGCGCAGTTCGGCGCCGACCGCGTCCCGGTCGGCCGCGAGCCGGGCGCCGGAGACGTACACCACCCGGATCCCCAGGTACTCCATCCGGTGCTGGCCGCCGCGCACCCAGGCGGCCTCGCCCTCGCTGACGCAGCGCAGGTCCGAGTCCACCTCCACGGCGACGCCCTGCTCCGGCCAGTAGAGGTCCGGGACGGCGATGTACGTGCCGCCGCGCATCCGCAGCTCGGGGCCGACCAGCGGGACGGGCAGCAGGCACTCGTCCACCAGTTCGCCGACCCGCTCCAGGACGAAGTCCCGCTCACCGGCCAGCAGTTCGTCCAGGGCGGCGCGCACCCGGGGCTCGCCGGTCAGCCCGGAATCCGTCAGCTCGGACGCCAACTCCCGTACGGTGCACGGGCCGTCTGGCCGCGAGACGGCCTCGCGCAGCAGCGCCCGCACCGGCACCGGGGTGCCACCCTCCTCCGCGGTCCACTCGCACAGCGCGTCCGCGACCGCCCGGGCGACCGGCGCGCAGGCCAGGCCGTGCACCGAGCGGGCCACCAACTCCCTTTCGGTGCGCCGGATCCGCACCTCCCCGGCGTCCTTCAGCCGACGCTGGCGGGGCACCAGGACGTCCACCCCGGTCACCGCCGGCAGCCGGGGCACCGCGGCGAATCCGTACAGCGCGAGCGCGGCCGCACCGGTGATCACCGCGCCCTCGCGGCGGCCCTCCTCGCGGCCGTTCTGCGCCGCGTACAGCAGGGCGGCCCACATCCGCTGCTCCGGGGTCGGCCCGTCGGACTGCAGCAGGTACACCCGGGGCAGCAGCCGCCGCCAGGGCCCGCCGCGACGGCAGTGCTCGGTGATGACCCGGGCCGGCACGCCCCGGGCGCGCAACTGGCTCGCGGTGACGACGTTCTGTTGACGCTTCGCCAGCTCCTCCAGGGACGGCGGCGGCGTGGGAATCCGGTAGCTCATGCGGACACCATCCCCAACCGCTCCGACCCGCCACCGGCCACCTGACGCACTGTTACCCAACCGTCGCGAAACCGGGATCAGCTCGCACTAAAGTCCCCATACCCTCACTCAATCGGAGTAATTGACGGTCGTCAGGTTGTCATATCTGATCGAACCCGATCGCCCACCAGGCCGCCTGACCCAGAGTGACCAAAGGCATACGCCGGGAGACCCTTCAGGCGTCAAACCCGCCCCGGGAATTGCCTAGGCTTGCGTCATGTCACGTGACGAGACCGCCGGCCTCCGCGCGGCCCAGCTCCGCCTTGGCCGTCTGCCCGGATACGTCCGCCGCCCGGACCCGGCCCGCCGCAGCGGCGAACAGGGCCATACGTACAAGAAGGGCTGGGAGGTCCGCTTCACCGCCCGCAGCGAGGCCGAGATAGCCGAGATCCGCGACCTCGTGGTCGCCGCCGGGTTCGCCCCGGCCAGACCCTTCTTCAAAGGCCACCAGCTCATCCAGCCGGTCTACGGCATGGCCGCCGTCCAGGCCTACCTGGCCGCGAGACAGGCGGCCGAGGAACACGCCGCCCGCACCGCGCTCGGCCGCCGCCGACGAACCGCCGGCGGACACCCCGCCACCGGACACCCCACCGGCGCCGCGCACCCCGCCACCGCCGGGTATCCCGGCGGCGCCGCGCACCGGTGCGAACACGAGGAGGCCGCCGCCGAGGCCGCTGCGGCGACTGCGGTCGCAGCCGCCACCGCCGCCCAACTCGCCCGGCGGCGGGCCATCGACTCCTTCCCCGCCCAGGTCGAACGGAGCAGCGCCGTCGACGACCGCCTCTCCCCGACGGAGGCCCGACCGCAGTCCTGACGGCAGACCACCCCACCCGCGCCTCGACCCCCGGGCCGGACGGCCCCAGGCCGCCGAGGCGTGGCCGACGTGCACGGTGGCGGCCAGCAGGCGCGGGACCGTCCGGATCAGCGCCTGCTCCGCCCCCTCGGCCACCCGGTGCGCCGCCGCCACGGCGAGCGCACCGCCCACCCACCACCCCTGCCGCCACGCCCACCTCGGCACACAGCGCGTCCACCTCGCATCCACCGCCCGCACCCACCGCCCGCACCCGGGCTGCGCGCCCCCGGTGGAGACATGCACGTCGGAGTCCACCCGGCCCGTCACGCCACGCCGGAACGGGCGCGACCGAAGGTGTGGTTGCGCGGACGGTTGTGCGGCCGCAGCTTCGCGCCGTGGGCGTGGACGCCAGCCTCCATAAGCCCTACGGTGGCACATCAACCGTCCTGCAACCACGGCCCTTCTGCACCCCCTGACCAGCCGCGACGCGCTCGCAACTACACCCCCCGCACCACTGCGCCACCCTCCCCCACCGATCCCCCGCCCGGCCGCCCCACCACCGCCGCACCACCACGCCCCACCGGTCGACACCGGAACCGGCCGAGCGGCGGCGGGTTCCGGGCATTCAATCCGATTGGTAACCCAGCGCACCGAGGGCATATCGTAGAGTGAGCGCAGATGATCGACCGTCAGCCACCCATCTCCCTTTCCGAGAAGCCGAGATGACCAACCGTCACGCGAGTTCCGCCGAGCCGCCCCCGAGGCCCGGTGAACCGGAGGACGTACCACTGGAGTTCGCCGCCTTCTGCGAACTCCACCGCCCCCGGTACCTCAGCTACGCCCGGGTGTGGCTGACCGAGCACAGCAGCGCGGCCACCGCCGTCCAACAGGCGTTCGCCGAAATCGCCGTCCAATGGCGCGAGTTGCTGGGCAGCTCCAACCCCACCGCGAACGCCTGGCAGATCCTGCGCAGCACCGTCGCCGACCACACCCGGCACGTGCCCGCCGCACCGGACCGCCACCCCGCCGACGACGACCTGGCGATCCTGCACTACGTCGTCGGCCTCGCCGCCCCCGAGATCGCCGACGTCATCGGCACCGACACCGCCAGCGTCGCCGGCCGGCTCCGGCGCACCATGCTGTGGGAGGCCTCCGGCTGGTGAGCCCCCTCAGACCCGCTCACCCGTCACGTCGAACAAGTGATGCACCGGGTCGTGGATCAGATAACGGGCGAACGACTCCACCGTGAACCGTGCCCCGTCACTACGGCCCCCGGTCCGCCCCCACTGCTCGCCCGCCACCCGCCCGAACGCCGCCGCCAGCGCCTCCGCGGCCGCCGCCAGCTCCCCGGCCACCACCGCCGGCACCTGCTCCCCGTACCGCTCGGCGACCGCCGTCTCGTCCTGGTCCCAGTTCGGGAACAGCGGGTCGTCCTCGGCCAGCATCAGGTCCAACCGGACCCGGAACAGCCGGAACACGTCCCGGACATGGCACGCGTACTCCAGCCCCGACCACACCCCCGGCCGCGGCCGCCGACGCAAACCCTCCTCGGCCCCGGCCAACAACGCCACCCAGGCCTCCGCATTGGCCCGGACCATCCCCGCGACGTCCTCCCGCACCACCGCCGGAACGTCCAGCCCACAATCCGGACACGGGCGTTCCAACACCCACGTCCAGTCCTTGCCGTCCGGCACGACCACACCCACCGGATCCACGCCACGCTCAGAAGCACTCATGACCCCAGCATGGCCACCCCACCACCCGCCCCACCAGCGGCAAGGACGCCAACCGCCACCAAAATGCTGCCACCCCGCCCGCAGCCCTCAGCCACCCGCACCCCTGCGCCGCCGCACCCGCACCACCCACACCACGACCGCCACCACCCCGCCGACCAGCACCACCCACAACGCCACCCCCACCGCAACCCCGACCCCGAACCAGCCGCCCCCGCCGGCCCCAGCCGCAGGCACCACGGCCTCGCCACCCGGCGGCTCCGTCACCCCGTCCCCCGCAGCCCCCCGCGACTCCGCCCGCCCCACCAACGGATTCTCCCGAGACCCGCCGTCCACCCCCGGATCGGCCTCCAACGCCTTCGCCGGCGCCAGCACCCCGAAGCCGTACCTGCTCCCCGGCACCGCCGACCCGTCCTGCGGCGGCGTGGCAGTCCTGATCATCCGATTGATCACCTGCCCCGCCGAAAGCTCCGGATACTTCGCCCGGATCAACGCGGCGGTGGCGGAGACGTAGGCGGTGGCATCCGAGGTGCCGTTGCCCACGCCGTAGCCGGCAGAGGTCTTCGCACTGGCCCGGTAGATCTCTGCCCCGGGGGCGACCAGTGTGGTCTCCGGTCCGTAGCTCGACTTCTCCCACAGTCGCCCCTGCCGGTCCACCGCGCCGACCGCCACCACTCCGGGGAAGGCCGCCGGGTACTCGACATGGGTGGCCTGGTTCCCACTGTTTCCCGTCGCGGCAACCATGACCACGTCGTGGTCGACGGCGTACTTGACTGCCGCCCTGGTCTCCTGGTCCGCCCCGGCGTAACCGCCGATGGACATGTTGACCACCTTGGCGCCGTGGTCAACGGCGAACCGGATCGCCCGGACGAGACCGGCCTGCGCCACGGCGTCAGTGGAGTCCCAACTCACGCGGACCGGGAGGATCTTCGCCTTCGGCGCCAGGCCCACGATGCCGGCTCCGTCGCCATGGCCATGACCGGCGATGAGACTCGCCATCCCGGTGCCGTGGCCATCCTTGTCAACCGTGCCGTCTCCGTTGTCACCGGAGAAGTCGGCCCCGGGCACCACCTGTCCGGTCAGATCCTGATGGCTTGCCATCACACCGCTGTCGATGACAGCCACCGTGATACCGCCGCCCTGCGACACCGGCCACAACGCCGTTTCGGCCCGGTAGTCGCCGAGCACCCACTGCTCGTCGCGGACACTGTCCGCGCCGGCCCGACCCGCCCCGATCGCCACAACCAGACTTCCTGCCGCCAGCACGGCCAGTCCGCGCCCAAGTCGCCCGTCCCTCAAGCCCGGTCACCCCACTCAGCACAGCGACGCCCCCGTGGTCCACGAACCACGAGGGCCCCGATCGAATCACCCGGTCGTCTGCGGACCAGGAGTCATTTCACCACGTTCGGATTGACGGGCCCTTCCGATGCCCAGGTCTGCTCGTCCTCGACCAGGTAGTCCGGCCGTTTGCGGCCGCCTTCCTTGTCCTTGGCCCGCCCCTGGACGCCCCCGTACGGAACTGCCGGCACCTGGGACGACGTGGGAACGCCCGCAGACTCCGGCCGCGGGCGATTGCGCAGCCCGAGACCGGACCCACCCTCGGTGAAGGCCCGCCTGCCGCCGGAGGCGCCCTCCCCGGCGGGCGCCCGGCCACCCGGTACGGCTCCCGGTCGTTCGCCGACACCCACCACGCCGCCCCCGACCCGACCGGCCACCGAACCACCTCTGCCTCCGTCACCCTGGCCGCCGCCGTGGACGCCCTCGGGGACCTGGCCGCCTCGGCCTGCACCGGGTCCGGCCGGTAGGTTGCCGCGGCCCCCCAGCTCTCGCTCGACGACCGCCGGCTTCTCCCTCACCCCGTCGAACAGACCCGGCGTCGTTGCGCCACCGCCCGGCCCGAACCCTCCTGGGCTGGCAGCGGTCTGGCTGCCCGGCCCCGGGGAGGCCGGCGCGCCCGTCACCCCGGTCGACGCCGGCCTCCCGGCCGCCGTCGGTGGCGCGATGCCCGCACCGTCCACCGTCGTGGCCGCGCCGAAGTTGACCGGCCCCGGCTTGACCGTGGCCACCCCGCCCTTGATCCCGGGCTCCGAGACCACCGAGGTCTTTCCCGAGGCACCCGGCGACTCCGGGGCCACACCGGCGCCGCTCGGCCTGCGACCCCGAGGCTTCGAGGGCTCCGTCTCCGATGGAGTGAAGAGGCCTCCGAGCGAGCCCATGTTGCCAACCCCCATGCCGGTCATGAGGCCGCCCACCGCAGCCGCCCCGCCTTGGTCGGCACCGGTCTTGTCGGCGAAGTCGTCGCGAGCTCCGGGCTTCGACGGGGTTCCCGGTGGGGGTGGCGGCTTCAGGGTGGGGGTGGCGATGCGGTAGTGCATGGCGAGGGTTTGCATGACGGTGGCGGCTTCGGCTTTTCGGCGGTCGGCGACGGGGATGTGTTCGTCGTCGCCGCCGAAGACGGAGGAAACGCCGTCGCCGACGGTGTCCTTGACCTTTTCCCAGGTGCTGGGTTCCTCGGGCATGTCGCGCTTGGCCTTGGCGATGGCCTCGGACATGTTGTGGAGGGTGTTGGCCGCGTCGTTGGCGTAGGAGGCGGCGTTGTTGATGCTGTCGGCGAGGTGGAGCATGCGGGTGTGGAAGGCGTCGCTGGTGGTGCCTTCCCAGGTGACGGCGGCTTCGGTGCTGGCGCGGGTGAGGGTGGCGCGGATGGCTTTGAGGGTGTCGGCGGCGTGGCGCCAGGGGTCGCCGGCGGCCATGACTTCGCCGGGGTTGAGGGCCTGGGCCATGGTGCGGAGTTGGGCGTGGCTGTAGGTGGTGAAGTCGGTGTAGGCCATGGGGGGTCGCCTCCGTTCGGGCTCGGCCGGTGGTGGCCGGGGGTCAGGGGGCGGGTGGGGCGACGGTGTGCTCGTAGGCGGCCTTGCTGCTGGCGGAGGGGTTGGCGACGGACCAGCCGTCGTCGCCGAGTTTGAGTTTCTTCGCGGTGTGCTGGTCGTGTTCTTCGTAGGTGGTGGCGGTGAGTTCGGCGTTCTTCTGGGCTTCGTCGACGGCTTGTTGGAGTTGGTTGAGGACGTCGCGCAGGCCGTCGCGCATGGTGTTGTAGCGGTTGTGGATCTCGGTGGCTTCGGCGAAGGTGCCGAAGGCGGTCTTGCCGATGCCGCTGCGCCCGTGGGTGCCGGTGCCGTCGGCGTGGTGCTGGAATTCGGCGAGGAGGAGCCGGACTTGGGCGGCGAAGGCGCGGAGTTGTTCGATCTCGACGCGGTAGCCCCGGCCGGCGCCTCCGGTCGTACCGGTTCCTGTTGCCATTTCGGCGCCTCCCCCGTGCGTCCGTGGGTCGCTGCCGGGGTTGGGCCCCGGTGTCTCATGTCTAACACACGGGGCCCGAATTCCGCCTGATACCTGGTCAGTTCGCAGGCGTCCTCGCGTGGAGGGCGTCGGCGAGGGCGCGGCGGCAGAGGGAGTCGGCGTGCCGGGTGGTTTCGGGGAGCCGGTAGTGGGGGGCGAGTTGGAGGGTGGTGCGGACGGCGGTGTCGAGGCTGATGCGGTGGCCGACGGAGACGTAGACGGGTTTGACGCCGGGCCGGGTGCGGAGGGCGCGGCCGACTTCTTCGCCGGTGGCGGGGTCGGTGAGCGGGGTGGTGGAGCCGCGGGGGGTGTCGGGGTCGTGGTGGCGGAAGGTGAAGGGGGTTTTGGCGACGCCGAGGGTGCGCAGGCCGGTGAGGACGCCGAGGTGGCTGGCGAGGCCGAGGCGGCGGGGGTGGGCGAGGCCGTAGCCGTCGCAGACGACGGTGTCGGGGGTGCGGGTGAGGGCGGCGAGGGCGTCGAGGACGGCGGGGAGTTCGCGGAAGGCGAGCAGTCCGGGGGTGTAGGGGAAGGGGATGCGGCCGACGGCGGTGGACTGTTCGACGACGGCGAGGGTGTCGTGGTCGAGGAGGACGGCTGCGGCGGCGACGAGGTCGTGTTCGTCGTCGTAGGCGACGTCGACGCCGGCGATGAGCCGCCCGACCCCGCCACCGCCACCGCCGGAGCCGGAACCAGAACCGGAACCTGAGCCGGAACCGTCGGGGTCGTCGGAGTCGTGGGTCTGGACGAGGGGGCGCAGGCGTTCCTGTTCGGCGAGTGCCTGGGCTTCGGTGGTGGGCCAGTCGGCGGGGATGGGCACGGGTGTTCCCCCGGGTGGGTGGGGCGGGCGCGGTCGGGTTCACCGTACCGAGGGGGCGGACGACCCCGGGGTGAGCCTGTGCGCCCCCCGTGCTCCCGGTCCGGCGGGTTAGCCTGGACTTACCGAACTCCCTTGCCGGGCAGCACTTCTGGGACCGGCGCCATTCCCGCTCGTTCCCCCCGACGTGCGAAGGACCCCCGCCATGCCTCGTCCGTCCGCTGCCCAGTACTGCCTCGGCTCGTTCACCGTCGTCGCCGCCACTGTGGCGCTGCTGGCCGTTTCGGGCGCCTCGGGCGTCCTGGAGGTCGCGGTGCTGGAGGGGTTCGCCCTGGCGCTCGGCACCGTGGTGACGGTGTTGTCGGTCGCCGTGTCCGGCCGGTCGGCGGCGAGGGCGGGAGCGGCCTCCCCGGCCCCGGCCGGACACGAGTACGCCCGGCAGCGCTAGCAACGCCAGTCCGCCGCCGGGCGTCGCAGCCCGCTCGGCCGGTCAGTCGGTGGTGACCACCACGGTCTTCGCGGCCTTGTCGTGGATGCACTGCCGGTAGGGCTTGTCGAAGACGCCGAACACCCCGTCGATGATCCACCAGAAGGCGGCGCAGCAGATCACGGCCGGGAGGATGTAGACGGCCGCGCGGGTCCAGGCGGCGCCCTGGGTGGGCTTGTTGCCGTCGATCAGCATGGCGACGCGGACGTGCATCGCCTTCTTGCCGAGGGTCTGGCCGTCCCGACCCAGCATCAGGCCCTCGTAGAGGAGGTAGATGCCGCAGCCGAGCCAGAACGCGCCGACCTCGCCGGAGCGGTTGCCGAAGTCGGCGAAGGGGGCCACCACGATCACGGCGACGGCCTGGACGAGGAGGTAGTCGATCAGGCGGGCGAGGATGCGCCTGGGCCAGCTGCCGATCGGCGGCATGCCGGGGACGGGTCCGGCGCCGGGGGTTCCGTAGCCGGGGGTTCCGTAGCCGGTGGGGCCGTAGCCGGGCGGGGGCTGGTCGTAGGGGTTCTGGCCGTAGGGGCTGCCGCCGGGCGGGCTCTGGCCGCCGGTCGGGCCGCCGTAGGTGCCGCCGTACGCGCCGGGGCCGTCGGACGGGCTGCCGGAGGTGCCGTCGGACGGGCCGCCGGCGGGCGGCGGGGCGGGCGGCGGGTTCGGGTCCGACGGCCGGTCTTCCGGCGTGCCGCCGCCCGGCTGCGGGGACTGCTTGTCGAAGGAGGGCTGGCCGCCCCCCTCCGGCTGGGAGCCTGAGGGGTCGTGAGTGCTCATCCGTCGAGTAGAACATCACACATTCTCGCCGTTTGGGACATTCTGTCCGTTTTGCCGCCAGGGCCGGGCGGCGCCTCCGCTCCGGATGGTGCCTCCGCGCCGGGAGCCGACCGCCACGCCGGGAGGCCTCAGTCGCGGACCACCCGGGTGCGGGCGGCCCGGTCCTGCCAGCCGCGCCGGGCCGGGCGGTCGAACACGGGCCAGACCAGGCCGACGAGCAGCAGCAGGCCGAGCTGCCTCACGGCCCACCGGAGCAGCGAGCGGCCGAGGCTCAACCTGGTCCGGGCGCCGGGGGCGGCGGCGTCCGCCACCCGGATCCGGGCCAGCCGTTTGCCGAAGGTCTGGCCGGTACGGGCGGTCGGCAGCACCTCGTAGAGCAGGCTGACGAAGAGCAGGATGCCGAGCAGGACCGCGACCTTCCCCAGCACCACGTCGTCCACCAGCCAGACCTGGACCTGGCGCCGGGTGAGGGAACTGGCCATCCTGGCCTGGTCGAGCTTCTGCTGGAGGTGCTCGGACGCCGAGCGGCCGAGCGGGATTCCGGCGGCGACGGCGACCACGAGGAGTACGACGGTGTCCACGGCGCGCGCGGCCAGCCGGCGTCCGAGTCCGGCGGGCGTCACGGAGGCGGGCACGGTGGGGGCAGGCGCGGCCGGAGCGGGTCGGCGCCGCGCGACGGCCTCCCGGGCCGGGCGCACGACCGGCAGCGACCCGGCGGGCGGGGCAGGCGCGGGGGGTCGGCCCTGAGCCCGGACCGGAACCGCTCCGGCGGCGACCGGGGCCGGTACGACGGACTCGGGCTCGGATGCGGACGCGGACTCGACGGCACGCCCGGCCCCGCGCACAGCCGCCGGAACGGACGCCGCGACGGGTGACGCAACGGGCGACGGCGCCTCCCGCACCGCCACCGCCGCCGGGACGGTCGCGGGCGCTCCGGAGGCGACGGCCACCTCCACCCCGACCGAAGCGGCGGCCGGCCTTCCGGCCGAAGCCCGGGCCGGAACAGCAACCGAAGCGCGGACCTCCCTCGCGCGCCCCTCCTCCCCGTCGGGCGCCCCCGAAAGCACCCCCCAGGAGACCCGGTGCGGCTCGCCACCCGTCTCCATCAGCCCCCGCTGCGCCTGCGGAACGGCCTGCCAGCCGAGCTCCTCCACCTCGCCCTGGCCTGCCGCACCCCCGGCCGCCGAAACCTCGACCACCGGCTCGCCCAGGACCGCTTCGCCCAGGACCGCTTCGCCCAAGACCGCCTCGCCGAAGACCGGCACCTCGACCGCCGCCATCTCCGACCCGGACGCCCCAGCCACCCCGGACGCCCCAGCCACCCCGGACACCTCAGGGTTCTCGGACGCCTCCGGCTCCCCGACCGTCCGGAACACCGGCCCCCCGATCACCTCCGCCACCCGCGACCCGAGGACGAACTTCGCCCCGCCCGCGGTCTGGTCGAAGTACACCGGCCCGGTGTCCCCGCCCCCACCCCCACCGTGCGCGGTCCCGCCCCAGGACGGCTCCGGGGACGCCGCCTCCGGAACGGCCGCCTCCGGCACCGCCGGTGGCGGCACCGCCCGCGCCGTCCCCGCCGCGCCGGCGGCGGGACGCCGGGACGCGAACCGGGGCGGATCCAGCACCTCGCCCTCGGCGGGTGCGAGCCGGCTGGTGCCCGGCACCCAGGCCGAGCCGCCCCAGTACCGGACGAAGCCGGGAATGGAGGGGTCGGGGTAGTAGCCCGGCTCGGGTCCGACGGCCGAGTCGCCGGCGCCGGCGAAGGGGCGGTCCGTCATGGGGTCTTCTCTCCTGGCGGGTCCTGGCGGGGCCGACACGGCACGCCCGCCCGGCGCACCCGCGAGCCGTCCGGCGCGCGTGGGTGGGGGGCACCGCCGGTAGGCGGACAGTCGCCGGACAGTCACAAAGGGTAGTGCCTCGTCGAGGTGCCGACGGAAAGTTGGTCAATCACCGGACAGCGGAGGGCCCTCCGGGGTAAGGGCGGCCGAACCGTCCCGGCGCGCGGTGGGCGTCCGCGCGCCGCGGTCCCCACCGGTCACCACCCCGCGTCCCACCACCCGTCGCCTCACCACCCCGCGTCCCACCACCCGTCGTCGAACTTCCCGAAGAAATCCCGGAAACGTGTGTAAGAGCCGGCGTGGACCGCCCTCTCAAAGGTCACCGGGCCCGGAACCGGGCAGGAACCCAAGGCCGAGAGGAAAACGATCATGGAGCGCCCCACCAGCGTGGTCGAGCACGAACTGGAGCTGAACCTGGTGCTCTCCCCCGAGCACAGCGTCCCCGTCCCGGCCCGGCTGTCCTACGGCAGCCACGACCCGTACGCGGTGCACATCACCTTCCACCTGGACACCGGCTCCCCGGTGACCTGGGTGTTCGCCCGCGAGTTGCTGGTCGAGGGCACCTTCCGGCCGTGCGGCCAGGGCGACGTGCGGATCTGGCCGACCCGCTCGGGCCGGCGCAGCGTGCTCTGCCTGGCGCTGAGCTCCCCGGCCGGCGACGCCCTGCTGGAGGCGCCGCTGCCGGTCGTCGCGGCCTGGCTGGAGCGGGCCCACCGGCTGGTCCCGCCGGGCAGCGAGATGGCCGCGCTGGACATGGACGGCTCGCTCGCGGACCTGCTTGCGTGAGCACGCGCACGACCACCAGCACGCGCACGGCCGCGAACGCACCGGCCGGCCACAGCACGCACCCGGCCGGGACCGCGCGACGCGACGGGAGCCGCGCCCCCGCCGGCTCAGCGGGCCGCGGGGGCCTGCTGACGGCCGCGGGTGGCGTCCGGGCCACCGCCGTCGCGCTGTCCGGGCAGCCGGACCAGCGGTGCCCCGGCGGAGCGTCGCCTGGCCCTTATCCGGATGGCGGCGGCGAGCAGGAAGCAGAGCCCGACCCACGGGTAGACCGAGGTCGGCAGCTGGCGCAGCGGCGCCATGTGGAGGACGGCCGGCCCGAGCGGCTTGGCGGCCCACATCGCGAAGGAGAGGAACGCGAGCAGTGTCGCCCAGAAGGCGGCCCGCCAGCGCAGCCGGCGGACGCCGGCCGGGCGGGCGTGCTCGACGGAGGCCTCGGTGGCGAGCAGGACGAGCACCGGCACGCACCAGACCCAGTGGTGGGTCCAGCTGATCGGTGAGATCAGCACGGCGGTGACGGCGGCGCAGCAGACGCCCCAGGCCTCGGCCCGGGGCAGCCATCGGGCACTGCGGTGGGCCCAGGCGGCGACGGCGAGGCCGGCCACCGCGACCAGGCCGGCCGCGAGGGTGGCGAGGGTGCCGGGGTCGGCGGTGTGCAGCAGCCGGGCGAGGGCGCCGCGCAGCGACTGGTTGTCGACGATCTCGGTCTTGCCGACCCGGGAGGAGTCGTAGAGGTACTTGGTCCAGAAGCCCCAGGTGGCGTCGGGCAGGACGACGGCGCCGATCAGGAAGGTGCCGAGGAAGGTGAGGCCGGCCACGAAGGCGGCCCGGACCCGGCCGGTGATCAGCAGGTAGACGGCGAACAGGCCGGGGGTGAGTTTGAGGCCGGCGGCGATGCCGATCGCCATGCCCTTGCTGCGGCGGGCGTCCGAACGGGTGAGGTCCCAGAGGATCAGGCAGGCGAGCGCGAGGTTGATCTGGCCGTACCGGAGCGTGGTGAAGACGGGTTCGAGCCAGACGCCGAGGCCGGTCACCAGGATGACGCCGATCGGCCGCAGTTCGCGGCGCGGCCAGCCGACCAGCTTGAAGGACAGGTGGGTCAGCAGGGCGAGCAGCCCGAGGTTGCCGAGAGTGATCGCCACTCGGAGGAACGGGACCGGGAACCAGGTGGTGGGCACGAACAGCATGGCCGCGAACGGAGGGTAGGTCGCGGGCAGGTTCCACTCGGTGACGCGCAGTGCGTACAGGTCGGTGCCGTTGGCCACGGCGGCGCCCTCGGCCCGGTAGACGATCATGTCGACCATCGAGGTGTTGACGAAGTGGCGGACCACCGCGTACACGACCAGGGACAGGAGCGCCAGGGCCGAGGCGGCCAGCAGCGGTCGGCGGGGGGCCTCGCGCAGCGCGCGGACGGGGGCGCCGAGCGCGGTCCGCAGCCGGTCCGACAGGGGGGCGGGCGCGGGGTCGGGTGCGGTCCGCACCGGGCTGCGCTCGTCTTGCACCGCTGTCACCAGTCCACTCCGTCCACCGCTCGACCAATCGCCGACGATACCGGATGCGGGCCGACCGGGCCTGGGCACAGGCAGTCACCCAGAGTGACGAATGGGCCCCGACCGGCCGTACTCCGTTGCGGGCGGAGCACGGACGGCCGAGGCCACCGGGGGGAGGCTCAGGGCCTCAGCGGCCTCAGCGGCCCCAGGGGCTCAGGGCCTCAGGGCCTCAGCGGCCCCGTGCCTCAGCCCGTGTAGGAGCCGAGGGCCCGGGTGAAGTCCAGCGGCTGCTGGACGACGCTGCTGCAGCTGGCATCGGCGTAGGCCTTGGCCCCGCCGTCGCAGGCCTTGTCTCGGGTGCCCGACCACATGGCCAGCCACGCGAGGTGCCTGGACGCCGCGAAGTCGGCGAGCTGCTTGGCGTCGGCGACGGTGAAGACCTCGCTGGCGACGTCGTTGACGCCGATCATCGGGGTGACGGCGACCTTGCGCCAGGCGGCCGCGTCGTCCAGTCCGAGCACGCTCTTGACCTGGGCCTGGGTGGCGGTGGCCGCGGCGATCGCGTACTTGCCCATCTGGCCCTGCGGGTTCGGGGCGACGCCGTCGCCGAAGTCCATGGCCATGATGTTGACCGCGCCGATCGCGACGCCGTTGTTCCTGGCGTCGGCGACCAGGTTGACGCCCTCCTGGGTCAGGCCGGAGGGCAGCGCGGGCAGTGTGAAGGAGACGTCGAGCGCCTTGCCCTTGGCGGCGGCGTTCTTCTGCAGTTGGGCGATGGCCTGGGCGCGGCGGGTGTTGGCGGCGGTGTTGGCGATCGCGCCGCCCTCGACGTCGAAGTCGAGCCTGGTCAGGCCGTAGGCGTCGACGGCCTTCTGGTAGACGGCGGCCAGGTCTGCGGTGGAGCCGCAGGCGAGGGCCAGCTCGCTGCCGTTGGCGCCGCCGAAGGAGACCCGGACGTCGCCGCCGATCGCCCGCAGGGCGCCGATCTGGGCGGCCACCGCGTCGGCGGACAGGTCGCTGACGCCGCCCCACTTGGGCTGGCAGCCGCCGCCGGACACCACGAAGGCGAGGGTGTAGTTCTTGACCCCGGTGGCCTTGGCGGTGGCGACCAGGTCGTACGGCGGGTAGAGCGAGGTGTCGACGTACGGGGCGAAGCCGGCCCCGGCGCCGGCCGGGGGTACGGGCACACCGGTCGCCGTGGGGGTGGCGGTCGGGGTGGGGGTCGGCGCCGGGGTGGTCGGCTTCGCCGAGGGGGTGGCACTCGCGGTCCCCGTGGGGGAGGGGGCCGCGGTGGGGGTGCCGGTCCCGGTCGGCTTGGGAGCGGTCGACACCGGAGTGGTCGGCACGGGACCGGTCGACACCGGACTGGTCGGCGCGGTGGTGGTGGGGCGGCCCGAGGGGGTGGGCGCGGTGCCGTCACCGGCCTTGCAGGAGGTGTTGTCGATCAGGCAGTTTCCGGGTTCGGCCTGCGCGGCGCCGGCGCCCTGGGCGACGAAGCCGACCACCACGCTCTTGCCCGGCTCCAGCCGCTTGCTCCACGCCTCCGGCTTGACGGTGACGTGCTGGCCGGCGGCGGTGAAGGTGGCGTTCCAGAGCGAGTCGATCTTCGCCCCGGCCGGGAGGTCGAAGCTGAGCGTCCAGTCCTCGATCGGGCCGCTGTCCGGGTTGGTGACCAGGTACTGGCCGGTGTAGCCGGAGTCCCAGCTGCTGGTCCGGCTGTAGACGGCGCCGAGCGAGGCGGCGCTGGCCGAGGAGGCGAGGACGACGACACCGCCCGCGACCAGGGCGGCGGCGACCGCCGAGGCCCCGACGATCGCGCCCTTGCGGCTGCGCCTGCGGCGGCCTGGGCGGCGGTTGGGCTGGGTGGTCATGGCGCGTTACCTCCGGGGTGCCGTCGGTCGGCCGCGGTCCGGGCGCGGGTGCGTGCGGACGTCCGGGCGGCCGGCCCGGCTCGGTCGGGTGACCGGCGCGACCGACGCTAGCGGCGGCCGGGGGGCCGAACCGGCGGGCTGAGCGAGGGGAAGAACTCCCTTAGGCCGCGCTTAAGGAAGATCCCGAAGCCGGCAGGGAGTCAGGCGCGCACGAAGACCGGCCACCACGGTTCCCCGGGCCTCGGCCGAGGTCGAGGGAGCGGTCGAGGGAGCGGTCGAGGAAGTGGCCGAGGAAGTGGCCGAGGGAGCGGTCGAGGAAGTGGCTGAGGGAGCGGTCGAGGAAGCGGTCGAGGCAACAGCCGAGGAAGCGGTCACTTCTGGAACAGCGCGCCCCGGCCGCGCCGCCGCCCCGCCCGCGCGGGGGTGCCGTCCGGGCGGGTCCGCAGCCGCAGCCGGACCTCGGCGCCGCCGAGCACGGCGGAGCGGCCGAGCGCCAGGTCGCCGCCGGTGGACTCGGCGAGTTTGCGGACGATGTCGAGGCCGAGGCCGGTGGAGCCCTCGCCGCCGTGGCCCTCGCCGCGCTTGAGGGCGGCGGCCGGGTCGCTGAAGCCGGGGCCGGCGTCGCCGACCAGGACGATCACCGAGGTCTCGGTGGCGAGCACGTCCACCGAGAAGGCGGTGCCGACGGCGGTGTGCCGGAAGACGTTGCCGAGCAGCGCGTCGACGGTGGCGGCCAGGTCGGCGCGCTGGACCGGGACGGGCGTCGCCCGGTCGGCGCCGGCCAGTTGCCAGCGGCGGCCCTCGTCCTCGGCCAGCGCGGACCAGAAGCCGACCCGTTCGCGGACCACCTCGGCGACGTCGCAGCCGACCGCGACGGCGGGCGCGTCCTCGGGGTCGCGGCGGGCCGAGCGGATGATCTGGTCGACCTCGCGCTCCAGTTGGGAGACCGCGTGCCGGGTGGCGTCGGCGGCGTCGCCCTCGCCGAGCGAGGCGGCGTTGAGCCGCAGCACGGTCAGCGGGGTGCGCAGCCGGTGGGACAGATCGGCGGCCAGTTCCCGTTCGGCGGCGAGGAGTTGGACCACCCGGTCGGCCATGGTGTTGAACGCGTGGGCGGCCTCGCGCAGTTCCTCGGGGCTGCCGGCGGCCTGCTTGCCGTCCACCGGGACCCGTACGGCGAGGTTGCCGGCGCCGAGCGAGCGGGCGGCGCCGGCGAGCCGCCGGGCGGAGGCCACGATCCGGCCGCCCATCCGGTCGGCGACCAGGACCGAGATGGCGACCAGGCCGAGCGCGACGCCCGAGAGCACCAGCCAGGCGGTGGAGACGCCCCGGGTGAGGTCGCCGTCGGCGACGAACACCTCGACCACGGCGGTGCGCCCGGTGTCCACCGCGACCGGCTGGAGCAGCGCGTAGCCGCCGGGCACCTCGACGGTGAAGGAGCGGCCCTGGCCTCCGGCGGTGGACACGTCGCCGGCGGCGGCCCGGGCCTCGCCGATGGTGGGCCCGCCGGGGCCGCCCGCGCCGGGGAGCGCGTCCGGGGCGGCCGGGGCGGGCAGGTGGACCGCCATCCTGCCCTGCCCGCCGGCGTCGGTGCTGGCCAGGGCTCGGTCGATGGCGATCTGGTCGGTGGTGATGGCGAGGGCCGGGCCGAGCGCGGCGGCCTGCCGCTCGGCGGCGGTGAAGGCGTGGTCCCGGGCGGTCTGCTGGACCATCAGGCCGAGCGGGATGAGGAAGGCCAGCGCGACCATGGTGGTCCCGGCGACGGCGGCCTTGATCAGGGCCCAGCGCAGCGAGCGCCCGAACCTCCTCATGTCCGGTGCTCCGCCAGTCCCCCGGCGGCCTCCAGCCGGACCCCGACTCCCCGGACGGTGTGCAGGTAGCGGGGGCTGGAGGCGGTCTCACCGAGCTTGCGGCGCAGCCAGGACAGGTGGACGTCGATGGTCTGGTCGCCGCCGTAGGTCTGCTGCCAGACCTCGGCCAGGATCTCCTTGCGCGGCACCACCACGCCGGGGCGTCCGGCCAGGAAGGCCAGCAGGTCGAACTCACGGCGGGTCAGGTCGAGCAGCCGCCCGTCCAGCGAGGCCTCGCGGCGCTGGAGGTCGATGGCGAGGCCGCCGACCCGCAGCACCTGGGCGACGGGGGCGGCGCCGCCGCCGAGCCGGCGCAGAACGGCGGCCATCCGGGCGCTGAGGTGTTCCCCGGAGAAAGGTTTCACCAGATAGTCGTCGGCGCCGTCGTTGAGCAGCCGGACGATCTCGGCCTCGTCGTCGCGGGCGGTCGAGATGATCACCGGCACATTGGTCAGGCCCCGGATCATCTTGAGTGCCTCGCTGCCGTCCAGGTCCGGCAGTCCCAGGTCGAGGATCACCAGGTCACAGCCGACCTGGGCGACCTCCCGCAGCGCCTCAAGTGCCGTGCCCACGCTGCGGACCGCATGACCGGTGTCGGTCAGGTGCCGGATGAGGGCGGAGCGTACGAAGGGGTCGTCCTCGACCACGAGCACTGTTGCCATGGCCCTGCACGGTACGCCATCGACGGGCAGTGGTCTGTACCTCGGGGTGGCCTCCGGGCGGCCTCCGGACATTGTGCAACTCCCCTGACTAATAACGGGGCTGCCCGGCTGCGCAGGCCCGGAATACGGCAGGATGAGCGGACGATGCGGAACGGACTGGTACAGCTCGGCGCCTGGGCGGCGGCCACCGGGGCGGCGGTGGCGCTGTCCTGGCTCGGCGTGCACGCGGTGCTGACCGGTGCCGCGTTCGAGCAGCCCACGGCCCTGCCGCTGCCCTCGCCGAGGGCCGACGGCACGCCGCACACCGCGACCGTCACCCCCGACCAGGCGCGGTCGGCCACCCAGACCGGGGCCCCGACCCCGCCACCGGCCTCCCCGACCGCCACCACGACGACGCGCGGGCCGGCCCCCGCCACCACCCTCGCCGCCGCCTCCCCGCCGGCCACCCGCCGCCCCGCTCCCGCCACCACCACGGCGGTGTCCTCCGTGAAGAGCTACCCGGTGCCGGGCGGCAAGGTCGCCCTGGACATCCGCCCCGACAAGGCCTCGCTGGTCTCCGCCACTCCCGACCCGGGCTGGCAGATGCAGGTGTGGAACGGCGACCAGTGGATGCGGGTGGACTTCACCAAGGGCGAGCAGGCCAACTCGGTCTTCGTCTACTGGAACGGCCACCCGCCGGTGGTCGAGACGGCCGTCCGCTGAGCCCCCCTCACCAGGTCTCGAACGGCAGGTACCCCGGCAGGTACGGCCCGGCGTAGCCGGACCGGTCGACCAGGGTGTGCCTGGTCCCGCCCGGCACCCCGATCGTCGCGAGCACCGCCGTGCCGAAGCGGTCCCGCGCCTCGTACGGCTCGGCCAGCGACAGGGCGCCCCGGTCCACCGCGTAGTCGTAGGCGTAGAAGACGTCCGGCACGCTCACCGCGAGGTCCAGCACCCCGCCCCCGTGCCGGGCCAGGTGCGCGGCCAGCTCCCGGCCGCGCGGGCCGATCACCTGGACCAGCGAGGTGAGCACGATCCTGGTCCCGGGCGCGTCCAGCACGTACGAGACCGTCTCCGGCTCCCCGGTCTCCGGCCCGGCGTACGCGGTACAGCGCAGTCCGAGCGCGGCGGTGTAGCGGCGGGCGGCCCGCTCGGCGTCGCCGACCGCGAAGACCACCGCGTCGGCGCGGCCCATCGGGAGGGGGTCGGACTGTCCGGGTCCTGCGGCGAGCAGGACGGGTTCGGCGGCGGTGTCGGTCATGACGGCCCTCCCGGTAGGCGTGCGGACCACGGCGGGTGCGACCGTGCGCCGGTGTGGGGCCCGGCGCACGGCGTTGTGGCTGGAGGGTGGCGCCGAGCCGACCGGCGCGCAACTGTTCCGTTTCCTCCTGGTCAAGCTGTGCGTCGGGGCGGGAGAATCGGCGGCGCCGCTGTACAGAATGCCCACCGGAGGACGGAGCCGCGATGCCCCCCGCCCAGTCCCCGAGCTCCCCCGGCTCGCCCAACTCCCCCGCCCCGCCGGGCGCTTCGGCCGCCCCCGGGACGGGCGGCGGGAACGACTCGATCGACGCGCTGGACGGCCGGCTGATCCGGCTGCTCGCCGAGGAGCCCCGGATCGGGGTGCTGGAGTGCTCGCGCCGGCTCCAGGTCGCCCGGGGCACCGTGCAGGCCCGGCTGGACCGGTTGCAGGCCAAGGGGGTGATCGGCGGCTTCGGCCCGGAGGTCGACCCGGCGGCGCTCGGCTACCCGGTGACGGCCTTCGCCACCCTGGAGATCTCCCAGGGCCAGGGCGCCGACGTCCGGACGCACCTGGCGAACGTGCCGGAGGTGCTGGAACTGCACACCATCACCGGGGCCGGGGACATGATGGTGCGGATCGTGGCCCGCTCCAACGCCGATCTGCAACGGGTGATCGACCGGGTGGTGGGCTTCGACGGGATCGTCCGCTCGGCGACCGCGATCGCGCTGGAGAACCCGGTGCCGTACCGCATCCTGCCGCTGGTGGACCAGGCCGCCGCCGAGTAGGGCCCGCGCGACGGCAGAGGCCTCCGCCCCCGTCAGCAGCTGGGGACGCCGCCGCCGCTCTTCAGCGCCTCCAGCGCCGAGACCGCCTCGCCGAGCGTGCCGACCGGCACCAGGCGCAGCGTCTTGGGCGTGTTGACCTTGGCGTCCGTGCACTCGTCCTTGGGCAGCAGGAACACCGTCGCGCCGTCCCGGGCGGCCGCCTGGGTCTTGAGCGGGACGCCGCCGACCGCGCCGACGACGCCCTGGTCGTCGATGGTGCCGGTGCCCGCGATCGTGAGCCCGCCGGTGAGGTCGCCGCCCTTGCCGTCGCCGGCGAGCTTGTCGATGATGCCCAGCGCCAGCATCTGCCCGGCGCTCGGGCCGCCGACGTCGCCCAGGTCGACCTTCACCTTGACCTGGTCCGGCGAGAGGTGGAGGTAGCCGAGCGCGGCGGCGGTGGCGCTGTTCTGCGACTCGGCCATCTGCTGGGCGGTCTGCTCCTCGGCCTTGGCCGGGTTGCCCGGCGGGTAGACCGTGTCGGTCGGGCGCACCGCCTCGTCCTGGTCGAACCAGGCCTGGAGCGCGCGCCAGAAGGTGGTCTTCTCCCCCGGGTTGGTGGCCGAGATGGTGACCATCCGCAGCTCGCCCTCGGTGGTGCGCAGCGGCGCCCCGGTCACGGTGAGGACCGGCTTGTCCTTGTACGTGCCGAGGGTGTCCGCGGTCAGGCCCGGCCAGGTCAGCGTGTACGGCAGCGGGACGAAGGCGGCCACGCCGAACAGCGCGGCGACCAGCACCCCGCAGAGCGTGAGCGCGCGGGTCCGCGGGGAGGTGAGGGCCTTGGGCAGCTTGGTGTCGGACACAAGGGGAATCCAAACACACCGGGGCCCGTGCCGGCCTACCGCAGCGCGTCGGCCACCTCGGTCGCCGCCTCCACCACCCGGGGGCCGACCCGCTCGGGGACCAGCCCGTTCAGCATCACCACGCCGACGCTGCCCTCGATGCCGCTCAGTCCGATCAGCGCGGCGGCCGCGCCGCAGGCCCCGGACTGCTCCTCCGCACGGGTGATGACGAACCCCTGCTCCGGCCGGCGCTGGCTGGGGAAGGTGCGCGCCTCCAGGATGGCCCGGCCGGCCGCGCTCTCGCCGAGCGGGTGGCGCAGCCCGGTGCGGTAGGCGACGTGGAAGTCGGTCCAGCTCGGCTCGACCACGGCGACGGCCAGCGCCTCGTTGCCGTCCACCAGGGTGAGGTGGGCGGTGGCGCCGAGGTCCTCGGCCAGGCTGCGCAGGGCCGGCAGCGCGGCCTCGCGCAGCAGCGGGTGCACCCGGTGGGCCAGGCGCAGGACGCCCAGGCCGACCCGGGCGCGGCCGCCGATGTCCCGGCGGACCAGGCCGTGCTGTTCCAGGGTGGCCAGCAGCCGGTAGACGACGGTGCGGTTGACGGCCAGTCGGGCGGCCAGCTCGGTGACGGTGAGCCCGCGCTCGGAGTCGGCGAGGAGTTTGAGGACCCGGACTCCACGGTCCAGGGTCTGGGAGGTCTCGGCAGTCACGACGGGCATCCTTTCCGCGGCGCTCGCGGGGCAGGCGGCGCCGGACCGGGTTCGGTGTCGCGCGCAGGTGGGGTGGCCGCGCTCGGACCGCTCGCGGTGTCGTCCTTGACGTGCGTGCGGTCCTGCGGCGCCCGTCCTGTGGGGGTTGCCCGGTGGAAGAGCGTGGGGGAAAGGTAGTGAAGGAAATGTCGCGACGGAAGTGGTTGTCCAAAATTCGGGCGTGATCGACTTCAACAGCGCGACGGAACCGGGACAAATGCCCGCATTTCTCCGGGCCCGCCGGCGCGCGGCTCCGGCCGCGCTCCGGAGTCCGGACACGCGGGAACGGGGCGGCCGGCCCGCGGCCGCGCGCCGTGCCGTTCCCGCGCCTGATTCCGCGGCTGACTCCGAGCCCGTTTCCGAGCCCGTTCCCGACCCCGTTCCCGTTCCCGAACCCGCCTGCCCGCCTGCCCGCCTGCCCGCCTGCCCGCCGCGGCTACTTCGCCCACTCGCGGATCTTGGCGATCCGCGCCTTCAGCTGGTTGGCGGTGGCCTGCGCGGTCAGCGGGCCGCCGCACTGACGGCGCAGCTCGTTGTGGACGGTGCCGTGCGGCTGGTCGGTGCGGTGGTGCCAGGCGGCCACCAGCGCGTTCAGCTCCTTGCGCAGCTCCCGGAGTTCCTGGTGGGTGACGACCGGCCGCTGCTCGGCCGGCAGCTCCAGCAGGTCGGCCTCCTCGGCGGGCTTGCCCTTGCTGCGCTGGATCTGCCGGTGCTGGCGCTTCTGCAGCAGCATCTGCACCTGGTCCGGCTCCAGCAGGCCCGGGATGCCGAGGTAGTCGTCCTCTTCCTCGCTCCCCGGGTGGGCCTGCATGCCGAACTCCATGGAGTTGTACAGCACCCGGTCGAAGACCGCGTCGGAGCCGATCGCCTCGTAGGAGAACTCGTCGCCGCCCGCGCCGTCCGGCCCGTCGTTGGCCCGCTCGGCCTCGGCGAGCAGCCGGTCCTCCTCGTCGAAGAGGCCCTCGCCCTCCTTCTTCGGCCGGTCCAGCACGTGGTCGCGCTGGACCTCCATCTCGTTGGCGAAGCCGAGCAGCGTCGGGATGGTGGGCAGGAACACCGAGGCGGTCTCGCCGCGCTTGCGGGCTCGCACGAAGCGGCCGACGGCCTGGGCGAAGAACAGCGGGGTGGAGATCGAGGTGGCGTACACCCCGACGCACAGCCGGGGCACGTCGACGCCTTCGGACACCATCCGGACCGCGACCATCCAGCGCGAGTCCCCGGCCGCGTAGTCGGAGATCCGCTGGGAGGCCTCGGTCTCGTCGGAGAGCACCACGGTGGCCTTCTCGCCGGAGATCTCGCGCAGGATCTTGGCGTAGGCGCGCGCGGTGTTCTGGTCGGTGGCGATGACCAGCCCGCCGGCGTCCGGGATCGCCTTGCGGACCTCGGACAGCCGCCGGTCGGCGGCCTGCAGCACGGACGGGATCCACTCGCCCTGCGGGGCCAGCGCGGTGCGCCAGGCCTGGGCGATCAGGTCCTTGGTCATCGGCTCGCCGAGCCGGGCCTCCAGCTCGTCACCGGACTTGGTGCGCCAGCGCATGTTGCCGCTGTAGCTGAGGAAGATCACCGGGCGGACGACGTGGTCGGCGAGCGCGTGCCCGTAGCCGTAGGTGTAGTCGGCGACGGACTTGCGGATGCCGTCGCCGCCGGCCTCGTACTGGACGAACGGGATCGGGTTGGTGTCGGAGCGGAACGGCGTCCCGGTCAGCGCCAGCCGGCGGGTGGCCGGCTCGAAGGCCTCGAAGCAGGCCTCGCCCCAGGACTTGGAGTCGCCGGCGTGGTGGATCTCGTCCATGATCACGAGGGTCTTGCGCGCCTCGGTCCGGTTGCGGTGCAGCATCGGGTTGACCCCGACGCCCGCGTAGGTGACCACGATGCCGTGGTAGTCCCGGGAGAGCGGGCCGGAGGAGTAGGCCGGGTCGAGCCGGATGCCTATCCGCGCGGCGGCCTCGGCCCACTGCTTCTTCAGGTGCTCGGTCGGCGCGATGACGGTCACCTGCTGCACCAGGTGGTTGTGCAGCAGGTACGAGGCCAGGGTGAGCGCGAAGGTGGTCTTACCGGCGCCCGGGGTGGCGACCGCGAGGAAGTCGCGCGGCTGCGTCTCGATGTACCTGTCCAGCGCGCCCTGCTGCCAGGCCCGCAGCTTGCCCGCGGTGCCCCAGGGGGCGCGGCCGGGGAAGGCCGGCGAGAGGTGGTGCGAGGCGGCGGACGCGGCGGGTCCGGCACCCCGGGCGGGCGCCTGCGGCTCCGGCACGTCGGAGAACAGCGGCATCGAGGAGGCGGCGGCAGTACTCACGGTCTCCGAGGGGGGATCATCGCAGGTCAGGGGCGGTTTCTCAGCCCCGCCCCGCGGAAGGGCGGCGATCGGACAACCCGCCCAGCGTACCGGCCCGGCGCCGCCGGGGCGGCCAGGCGAGGCTCCGCGCCGGGCCCGGGCGGCCGGAAATCGACGTGACTCGGATCACATCCGATCGGTTCCGAAACCGAGTAATCACGACCGGTCCCGGGACTCTCACCAGGGTGAGGCCGCCCCCACCCTCCCCCTTGTCGACCGGCCTCACACCGACCCGAAGGGACTCGCCGTGCACACCGCCGCCGAAGAGACCGTCCAGGCCCGTCTGATCCTCTCGCTCCACCGCTCCGTCCGGCTGCGGGTGCTCCTGAGCTACCTGCCGGAGGACCCGCTCGCCGTCCGGATGGCCTTCCCCGCCGAGTTCTCGCTGGACGAACCGGCGGACGGCGGCGCGGGCTCGGACGGCGCCGACGACATCGTCTGGGTCTTCGCCCGCCAGCTGCTCTCGGCCGGCCTGGAGCTGCCGGCCGGCGTCGGCGACGTCCACGTCCGGCCCGCGGTCGGCCGGCGCACCATGGTCGAGCTGCGGGCGCCGGAGGGCACCGCGCTGCTCCAGTTCGACACCACCGACCTGCGCCGCTTCCTGTGGCGCAGCCGGCTGCTCGTCCCCGAGGGCGAGGAGCACCTGCACCTGGACGCCGACCGCGCGCTCGCCGAGCTGCTCGGCTGAGCGGCGCGCGGGGCAGGCGTCCGGGGCGTCAGCGCGCTTCCGGCCGTCACCCGGGTCCGGGGCCCGGGGCGCCTCAGCCCGACAGCCTGCGCATCAGCCGGACGCCCTGCGCCGGCGTCAGGTGCGGCAGGTACGCCTTGCCGATCGCCCTGGTGATGCTCGGCAGCGCGGCGGGGTCGGGGTAGGCCATGTACATCGGCCGGTACTCCGGCTGGAACTTCGCCTTGAACGCGAGCAGCGAGCGGAAGCCGTACACCGGCTCCAGCACCCGTCCCATCCAGTCCAGCATCCGCTGCAGGCCGGAGGGCTCCTCGTCCTGCCCGGAGCGGGCCAGCGGCGCGCCGGACAGCGACAGGAAGCGCGCGCCCTCCTCCTTGAAGCCCAGCGCGGCCGAGGCGATCAGGAACTCGTTGACGCCGCGGAAGCCGTCCGAGCGCCGGCGCATGAAGTCCAGCGTCCAGCCGACCGGCACGCCGTTCTCGTACACCGGCATCCAACTGGTCAGCCCGTGCACGACGCGCTGCTCGTCCACCGCGATCAGCACCCGCACGTCCGGGTCGTCCAGCTCCTCCAGTCCGCCGAGCGTGAAGCCCATCTCGGGCAGGCCCTTCTCGGAGACCCACTCCTCGGAGATCGCCCGGATCTGGTCCCGCAGCGCGCGCGGCGCCTCGTGGTGGGACCACCACTCGGCGGTGATGCCCTGCTTGCCGGCCTTGTTCAGCGCGGTCCGGATGTCCTGCCACTTGCGGCCGGTGAAGGCCAGCTCGGGCAGCGCCACCACGGTGTCCTCGGCGACCTGCACCGAGCGCCAGCCGAGCTGCGCGGCGGCCTCCCGGGTCTGCGGGGAGACGCTGTAGAAGCACGGGGTCCAGCCGCGCTGGTCGCAGAACCGGGCGAACCCGGCCACCGCCCGGGCCCGGGCCTCCGGCGCGCCGAACGGGTCGCCGGTGGTCAGCGCCACCGTGTTGTGCACCCGGTAGGCGACGGCCGCCCGGCCCTCCTCGTCGAACCAGTAGTGGTTGCCGTCCCAGGTGGTGATGAAGGACAGCGTCCCGCCGCCGTACGCGGTGAGCAGCGCCCTGGCCCGGGCGGCCGCCTCCGCGTCGGTGTGCAGCACCGGCCGGCGGAAGGCCAGCAGCAGCGCGGTCAGCGCGACCACCCAGAACGCCAGCCCGCAGTACGTCTCCAGGAACAGCGCCACCGGGCCGACCGCGATCGGGTAGTCCGGCAGCAGGTCGTTGTAGGCGGGCGGCAGGAACTGCGCGGGCAGCCCGTGCAGCAGCCGGCGGATGTTCGCCCCCGGCTCGAACTGGTCGGCCGCGAGGCGCCCGAGCCCCACGTACGCGGCCGAGGCCGCCAGGGCGGCGCCGCCGAGCAGCGCGCCCAGCCGCAGCACCGCCCGGCCGGCCAGCCGCAGCCGGAAGCGCTGCCGGGTGGCCAGCAGCAGGCCGAGGGTGAGCAGCGGCAGCAGCAGCGCCTCGACGAAGTACTGGACCACGTCGCCGCTGACCGGGCCGGAGTCGAGGTACAGCCAGCCCAGCAGCGCCGCCCAGAGCAGCTCGGTGGCGACGGTGATCCGCCAGGCGAGCCGCAGCCCCCGGCGCAGCCCCTCGGCCAGGACCAGCAGCAGCGCCGGGAACAGCGCGGCCATCAGCCGGCCCGGGGTGTCGAAGATCCGCTCGACGGCGTGCGCGCGGGCGCAGTCGTGCGCCGACAGCGCGCAGAAGTCGGCCACCTCCTCCGGGCTGAGCCGGTGCGAGAAGTACAGCTCGGAGAAGGTGTTGAACGGCCCGCTGGCGTTGTCGTACAGCGAGGCGATCAGCGGGCCGAGGGCGGCGGCGACCAGGCAGAGCGCCACCAGCACCCGGGTCTCGGAGTGCGAGGAGCGGTGGGTGCGCAGGTGCAGCCCGCCCCGGGCGAGCAGCGCGCCGGCGCCCAGCCCGACGAGCGCGGCGGCGCACCGCTGGACGCTCTGCAGGTGGCCCACGTACAGCGTCATGACCAGCGGGGCGAGCAGCACCAGCAGGTGCAGCCGGCGGCGCCAGAGCACGGTGAGCCGGTAGCCGAGCACCCCGGCCAGCGCGAACAGGCCGACGCCGGGGCCGACCGAGGTCTGGTCGGCCACCGAGACGGTCCACTGCTCGCCGACCCGGGAGCCGACCGCGATCAGCCCGGTGCCGAGCAGGGTGCCCGCCAGCTGCCCGCCGACCAGCACCGCGAGCGTGCGCAGCCACCCGAGCCGGTGCTCGGCGGCCGGGCCGACCAGGACCAGCAGCAGGCTGGTGAACACGTACGAGCCCAGGCCGGAGCACCAGAACAGCGAGGTGAACGGCGTCCACCAGTGGCCCTCGGCGAGCGTGGGCACGCCGGCCCCGACCCGGTCGAGCAGTCGCTCGGACGGCCCGTGGGCCAGGCTGCCGGTGGCCGCGCCGAGCGCCCAGAGCCCGGCCAGCAGCACCAGGGTGAGCGGCGCCGAGCGCAGCCACACGCCGAACGTCCGGGTCGCCCGCCAGGCCCGCTGCGGGCGCGGCTCCGGCGTCCCGGCGACCGGCGCGCGGTCCGACGGCCACTCCTGCTCCTTGGCCGGCGCGGGGGCCGCGGGGAGCCGGATCACCGGATCAGCCCGGTCTGCTGGGAGAGCCAGGCCAGGTTCTGCTCGAAGGCCTGGCGGAACACCACCCAGCTGTGCCAGCCGGGGATGGTCTGGTAGCCGACCTTCATTCCGGCCGCCTGTGCCGCCGCATAGGCCTTCTCCTGCATGGGTCGGAAGTCCGGGTCGTTGGCGCCGACCACGAACATGCCTGCGGTGTCGGGGAACTTCTGCCGGGCCATGACGTGCACCGGGTCGACGGCGTCGAACGCGGCCTCGTCGCCGCCGAAGGCCTTGTCGACGGTCTCGCCGCGGTCGCCCAGGGTCGGCTCGTCCTGGCCGGAGACGTCCAGGAAGGTGCCGTAGACCCCGGGCGCGTTGACGGCCAGCTGGAGCGAGCAGGTGCCGCCGAGCGAGAGCCCGCCGATGGCGAAGGCGCCCCGGCCGGTGGCGGTCTGCAGGTTGTGGTGGATCCAGTCCGGGACGTCGGTGGCCAGGTAGGTGTGCGCCTTGGCGATCCGGGAGTCCATGCAGAGCGTGTTGGTGAACGGGCTGCCGGTGGGGTCGGCGACCACCACGATCGGGGCGAGGCCCTGGTGGTCGGCGGCGAAGGCGTCCAGGGTCTCCTGGATGGCCCCGGAGGTGATCCAGTCCACCGGAGCGCCGGGCTGGCCGGGCAGCAGCACCACGACGGGCAGCAGCGGCCGGGGATTGGCCTGGTAGGCGGGCGGCAGGTAGACGTACCCGTCGCGGGCCGTGAAGCCGGACTTGGTGCCGGGGATGGTCACGGTGGAGAGGGTGCCCTTCGCGGGCAGGCCGGGCGGCGCGTGCCAGAGCTCCTCGACGGGCTTGCCGGGCGTGGCGGCGATGGTGCTGGCCACCTTGCCCGTGGTCAGCGCCTGGACCCCGGGCACCAGCATGGCCCGGGCGGTCGGGTACTGGTCGAAGCCCCGGTTGACCTGCGAGGCGGCCATCAGCAGCACCAGGACGGCGGCTCCGGTCGCCAGCAGCCGGCGGCGGACGGCGAGCAGCGGCGCGCGGAAGCAGACCAGGGATATCGCGAACAGCGCGACGGCTATCCAGCGCAGGACGAAGTCCGGTGTGCCCTCCGGGAAGGGGTGCCACCAGCCGTCGACGCCGAGCTTCACCAGGGCGGTGAGCGTTCCGGCCAGCATCAGGGCACCGAAGAGGCGCGGGGCCCGCCAGCGTTCGTGGCGGGAGAACGCGAGCAGGACCAGCGACCCCCAGCCCGCGGCGAGCACGGCGTACGGGATCGGGCCGTGGGTGAGCGGCCAGTCGATCGGGTTCCAGCGGGTGGCGAGGGTCAGCGTGGTCATGCGGCTTTGCCCGGCCGGGTGGTGTCGGCCAGGAAGCCGTAGGCGACGACGTTGCCCTCGTAGCCGTGCTCGGCGCTGTACGCGCCGCCGCAGGTGATGACCCGCAGCTGAGCGTCGGCGGCCTGGCGGTAGACCCGGTCGTCCGGGAAGTCCTTTCGGTCGTGCACTTCGATGGCGTACAGCTGGTAGACGGCGACGGCGCCGTCCGCGCGGGCGATCTCGATCCGGTCTCCGCGCCGGAGCGCCCCCAGGTTGTAGAAGACGGCCGGGCCGGCCTTGTTGTCGACGTGCCCGGCCAGGATGGCGGTGCCGCGCTGCCCGGGGCTGGCCCCGCCGCGGTACCAGCCCGCCAGGTTGCGGTCCGCCTCGGGCGGGGCCTGGAGGTGGCCGTCGGGGTCGAGCCCGAGCGCGGTGACCGGGGCGTCCAGCCGGACGGCCGGGATGCGGATGCGGATGGGGTCGGAGGGGCCCAGCGGCGGGACGACGGAGACCGGGGCGAAGCCGGACAGCGTCTGCGTGCTGCCGGGGGCGGGCGGCAGCGCACCCTGCCCGCCGTCGTGCAGCAGCCAGGCGCCGAGCACCAGCGCGGCACCGGCCGCCAGGGTGCCCGGCCACGGGCTCCTGCTCTGCTGGACGCCCACGGGCGCTCCCCTCTACCGACGGATTCCCGATCCTGGGAGTTTCCTGGGAAACAATTCAATCGGATCGGACCTTAAAGCACGTCCACACGATGGGCGTAATGACACCCCCCGATCGGCAGGGCAACCGCCCGAATCCGTGCACCCCGTGGGCATCCGGTGACGGAACGCGACGGCCGTTCCCCAGGGGAAGGCGCCACCGGAACGCCTCGGTACGAGCTTCGACGGCGCGGGGGGCCTGTCCGGTTGCGTCAATCGGGCGATCGATGACGACCGCCAGTGGCGCCTGGCCGACCGATCGAGCCCAGCTGCCATGCTGACCCGGTCACGGGTTCTATCACCCCACTTGTCCGACCGGATTTCCGCACGCCTGTACGCCTGCCGAACGCCTCATGAACGGAGTGACCATGGCCGCTCTCTCACGCCGCACCCTGCTGGCCGCCGGTGCGGCCTCCGCCGCCACCCTGGCGACCGGCTGCGGAAGCAACAGCGCCGACAAGCCGATGGTCGGTTCAGCCGTTCCCCCCACCGGCGCGGCCGTCGACCAGAGTTCCGACCCCGCCGACGCCACCGAGCAGCAGGCCGTCCTGATCGGCGACGGCTCCACCTCCGACACCGGGGCCCAGCCCCACCAGCCCACCCCCGAGCGGCTCAAGGCCGGCGAACGGCCGCCGCAGTTCGTGGTCTTCTCCTGGGACGGCGCCGGCGAACTCGACAACGGACTGTTCGCCCGCTTCCGCCGGCTGGCGCAGGAGCACAACGCCTCGATGACCTTCTTCCTCAGCGGCCTCTACCTGCTGCCCGAGTCCAAGAAGGACCTCTACCGCCCCCCGCAGCACAAGGTCGGCGCCTCCGAGATCGGCTACCTCACCGACCAGCACATCCACGACACCCTGGAGAACGTGCACGCGGCCTGGCTGGAGGGCCACGAGATCGGCACCCACTTCAACGGCCACTTCTGCGGCGACACCGGCGTCGGCAAGTGGTCCCCGGAGGAGTGGGACAGCGAGATCCAGCAGGCCATGGACTTCGTGACGAACTGGCGCACCAACACCGGCTTCACCGACCTGCCGGCGCTGCCCTTCGACTACCGCAGGGAGCTGATCGGCAGCCGCACCCCCTGCCTGGAGGGCCAGCGCAACCTGCTGCCCACCGCGGTCAAGCGCGGCTGGCGCTACGACAGCAGCGGCAACGGCACCCAGGTGTGGCCGCAGAAGATCCAGGGCGGTGCGCTCTGGGACCTCCCGCTGCAGTCCATCCCCTTCCCCGGGCACACCTTCCAGGTGCTGTCGATGGACTACAACATCATGTACAACCAGTGCGGCCCCAACACCAAGGCCGACCCGGCGCTCTACCCGGGCTTCCAGGCCCAGGCCCGCGACTCCTACCTGCTGGGATTCGACCGCACCTACAACGGCAACCGGGCGCCGTACGTCATCGGCAACCACTTCGAGGAGTGGAACGGCGGCATCTACATGAACGCCGTCGAGGACGTGCTCCGGACGATCGCGGACAAGCCGGAGGTCCGGCTGGTCTCGTTCCGCCAACTGGTGGACTGGCTGGACGCCCAGGACCAGGCGGTGCTGCGCAAGCTCCAGGGCCTCGCCCCGGGCCAGGCGCCGACCGGCGGCTGGGAGGCCTTCCTCGGCACCCCCGGGGCACCGCCGGTGCCCTCCGCCGCCGCTGCCGGCTGACCCTCAGGACCTGGCCCGGACCCGGCCGGCGAGCAGCGCCCCCAGCAGCGCCACGCCGGCCATGGCCAGCAGGATCACCGCGAACGCCCCGGGCGAGCCGGCGGCCCCGGACGAGGCGGTGGCCCCGGCGCCCTCGTGGGCGGCGGCGAGCGAGCCGCCGCCCAGCACCGCGAACATCACCCCCGCCAGGCCCGTCAGCAGGACGTTGCCCAGCGCGTCGCTCATCTGCAGGGCCGCCGAGTTCACCCCGGCGTCCTCCGGCGCGGAGAGCTTCATCATCAGCACGCTGACGCTCGCGACCGTCAGTCCCATCCCGATGCCGCCGACGCCCCAGGCCACCGCCGCCACCCAGGCCGGCACCGCCGGGACCAGCACCAGCGCGGCGCCCGCGATCGCCACCGCGGTCAGCACGAACCCGCCCCGGATCATCGCCTCGCGGTAGCGCTCGGCTCCCGGCCGCCCCTGCAGCCAGGAGCCCAGCGCCCAGGTGAGCCCGCCGCTGGTCAGGGTGAGCCCCGACATCGTCGGCGAGAGGCCGCGCTCGGTGGTCATCATCAGCGGGACGAAGGCCTCGGCCCCGAGGAACGCCCCGGCCGCCAGTCCGCGCAGCAGGATCACCGCCGGCAGCCCCCGCCCGGCCCGCAGGGTCCGCTCGGGCAACAGCCCCAGGACGGCCGGCACCAGCAGCGCCGCCCCGACGACCCCGGGGAGCAGCCCGATCAGGTCGTGCCGCCCGCCCGCGTACTGCAGCAGGCCGGCACCGAGCGCCGCCATCGCGGCCAGCAGGGTGCGCCGGCGGTCGAAGTCCGAGCCCCTGGCCACCGGGTGCTCCCGCTCGGAGCGGGTCAGCGCGGGGCCCATCACGGCCAGCGGCAGCAGGATCAGCACCGGCACGGCCAGGAACACCCAGCGCCAGCCGAGGTGCTGGGTGATCGCGCCGGAGACCAGCGGCCCGATGATCGAGGGCAGCACCCAGGCCGAGGAGAAGGCCGCGAACACCGCCGGCCGCAGCCGCTCCGGGTAGGCCCGGCCGACCACCACGTACAGCGCGACGATCACCAGCCCGCCGCCCAGGCCCTGGATCGCCCGCCCGGCCACGAACACCCACATGCCCGGCGCCGTCCCGGCCACCACCAGGCCCACCCCGAACACCGCGATGCCGGTGAACAGCGGCTGCATCGGCCCGCGCCGGTCGCACCACTGCCCGGAGACGACCAGCGCGAACAGCGTGGTGGTGAAGTAGCCGGAGAAGGCGAAGGCGTACAGCCCGATGCCGTTCAGCTGGCGGGCCGCGGTCGGCATCGCGGTGTTGACGGCGGTCGCCTCGAAGGCGATCACCAGGACCACCGACACGATCCCCAGCGTCAGAGCGCGGTAGCGGCCGCTGAGGACCCCGCCCCCGGGGTCGAGTTCGGAGGGTATCGAGGCGGGGTCGACCGAGGTGGGGGAGGCAGTGGTCATACGTAACATCGTAAGGGCCGTCTGCCTTCATGACCCCTGACCCGAGTCGGTGACCAGCTAGGTCGCTGGGCCTAGGACCGGGGTCGGGGGAAGGGCGGGCGAAGCTCAGGCGGCGGTCAGTGGAGCACCTTCAGGCCGACCACGCCGGAGACGATGAGCAGCAGGCAGCCGATCCGGGCCGCCGTCACCGCGTCCCCCAGGACGGCCATGCCGTAGAGCGCGGTGCCGACCGCACCGATGCCGACCCAGACCGCGTAGCCGGTGCCGATCGGAATGGTGCGCATCGCGTACGCCAGCCCGCCCATGCTCAGCAGCAGGGCCACACCGAAGACGAGGCTGGGGGTGAGCCGGGAAAAGCCCTTGGACGACTCCAGGGCCACCGCCCACACGGTCTCCAGGACACCCGAGATGATCAGAACGAGCCATGCCATGACGGCCTACCTCCGCAGTCCACAGCGGCCGGATTGCCGCTGAACTGCGCCGTCTTGTCGTCACCGGGTACGACGCGCTCGTCCGGGGCGGCCGGGCAACCGACCACCTGGTTCCGACCGTAGCACAAGCCGCCATACAGAATTTACATTCCGCCGTTGACGGCCCCCCGCGCATTCCGCCACTATGAATTCACTGGCCGTGTGCCCGAGTGGCTTAGGGAACCGTCTGCAAAGCGGTGTACACGGGTTCGATTCCCGTCATGGCCTCGCCGGAAATGGAATTGCCGGTCGACATTCCGTCGACCGGCAATTCCTGTTTCCGGTATTTCCGGGACGGTCGGCCGAAGTCGCCGCCCCCGGCCGTCAGACCGCGACCGCGTCCTCCGGCCGGATCGGCAGCCGGCCGACCGGCAGGCCGGTGGCCGCCCGGACGGCGGCGGCCACGGCCGCCGGGGCGACCACCGCGGGGGCGGCGCTGACCGCCTTGGCCCCGAAGGTGGCGACCACGTCCCGCTCCTCCAGCAGGGCGGCGATGCGCACCTGCGGGGTGTCCAGCGCGGTGGGCAGCCGGTAGCCGGTGAGCGAGGGGTTCAGCAGCACGCCGCCCTCGGTGCGCAGGTCCTCCAGCAGCGCCAGGCCGACGCCCTGGGCCACGCCCGCCTCGATCCGGTCCTCGATCTGCCGCGGGTTCAGCGCCCGGCCGACGTCCTGGGCGACCGTCATCTCGACCACCCGGACGGCGCCCAGCTCGATGTCCACGTCCACCACCGCGCGCATCGCGCAGAACGCGATCGACACGAAGGCGTCGCCCTGCCCGGACTCGTCCAGCGGTTCGGTGGGGTGCGGGCGGCACTGGGCCGTCGCCCAGAGCTCCTTGCCCTCCAGCGCCTCGGCGACCGGCATGCCGAGCACCCCGTCGTACGAGGTGATCTTGCCGTCGGCGATCTGCAGCAGTTCCACCGACATCCCGAAGTTGGCGGCGATCGGCTGGAGCAGCTGGTGGCGGACCATCAGCGCGGCGCGCTCGACGGCGCCGCCGGAGACCCAGGTGTGCCGGCCCCGGGCGGAGGGACCGGCGATGGACTGGTCGCTGTCGGCCGGCGCGATGTACACCTCGCTGACGCCCAGCACGGTCTGCACGATCTGCCGGGCCAGCGTGGCGAAGCCCTGTCCGGAGTCGACGGCCGCGCAGATCACCGTGGCGTGGTCGCCGCTGACCCGCACGGTGGCGGTGGAGACCTCGTCCTCGCCCTCGGCGCCGAGCATGTGCACCATGCCGACGGCGTAGCCGATCCCGCGCCGCACCGCCGCCGGGTCGCCGGCCCCACCGGGCCCGCCCGGCAGCAGCCACTCGGCGTCCGGGTCGTCCACCGGCAGGGCCGGCAGCGGCTCGGCCGCGACGGCCTCCAGCAGCGCGCCGACCGGCGCCGGGCAGGTGACGGCCTGTCCGGTGGGCATCGGGTCGCCGGTGGCCATCGCGTTGCGGCGGCGGATCTCCACCGGGTCCACGCCGATCCGGGCGGCCAGCTGGTCCAGCTGCGACTCGTAGGCGAAGCAGGCCTGCAACGCGCCCTCGCCGCGCATCCGCCCGGCCGGCGGGTTGTTGGTGCGCACCGCCCAGGCGTCCACGAAGACGTTCGGGCAGACGTACGGGCCGACCGAGAAGGCGGTGGCGGCGGCCAGCGCCTCGGCGGAGACGTCCGCGTACGCGCCGCCGTCCAGCAGGATCTGCGCCTCGACCTTCACCAGGGTGCCCTCGGCGTCGGCGTGGTGGCGGTAGCGCAGCAGCGCGGGGTGGCGCGAGGGGTGGGTGTGGAAGGACTCCTCGCGGGTGAGGGTCATCTTCACCGGGCGGCCGGTGCGCAGCGCCAGCAGCGCCAGGGTGACCTGGAAGGAGAGGTCCTCGCGGTCGGTGGTGGCCCCGGGCACGCCGGTGACCACCAGCCGGACCCGGTCGGGCTCCAGGCCGAGGCAGGCGGCGGTGCGGTCGCGGTCGCCGTGCGGGTCGGTGGAGGACAGGTGCAGTTCGACGCCGCCGTCCGGGCGCGGCACGGCCAGCCCGGCCTCGGCCCCGAGCGGGGCCGGGTCCTGACGGCCGACCTGGTAGAGGCCCTCGATGATGATCTCGCCGGCCGCGTCCGGGTCCCCGGTGCGCAGCGGCAGGTGGCGGAACAGGTTGCCGTCCGGGTGCAGCGACGGGGCGGTGAAGGCCTGCTCGGGGTCGGTGACGGCCTCCAGCGGCTCGTAGTCGACCGCGATCAGACCGACCGCCAGCCGGGCGGTGTCCGGGTGGTCGGCGGCCACCGCGGCGATCGGCTCGCCGTGGTGGCGCACCACGCCCGCGGCCAGCACCGGCCGGTCGGCGACGATCGGCCCGGCCGGGGCGCCGTCCGGGGTTCCGTCCGGGCCGGGCGGCAGGTCGGCGGCGGTGACCACGGCGTGCACGCCGGGCAGCGCGAGCGCGGCCGCGGTGTCGATGCCCCTGATCCGGGCGTGCGGGTGCGGCGAGCGCAGCACCGCGCCCCAGAGCAGCCCCTCGGCCCACAGGTCGGCCGCGTACGGGTAGATGCCGAGCGCCTTGGGCAGCGCGTCGCTGCGCAGCGGTGAGCTGCCCAGGCCGAACGGCTCCGGTGCGCCGCCCTCGCCGCCGTCCTGCTGGAGTGCTGCGCCGATGTCGGTAGGCGACGTCATGATGCGTGGTCGTCCTCGGGGAGCCGGATGCCGTGGGCGGGGGTGGCGCCGTACGGGACGCCGGCCGGGGCGGTGCCGCCGGCCGGAGCGCCGTGCGGGGGCGTGGCGACGTACGGCGTGCCGTGCGGGGGCGTGCCGTCGAAGGCGGCCCCGGGCAGCGGCGTGCCGTGCGCGGGGGTGGGTTCGTAGACCGGGGCGTCGTACCCGGCGTCGTAGCCGTTCTGCTGCGGGTAGCCGCCGGGCACGTAGGTGCCGTGGGCGGGGGTGCCCTGGTACGGCTGCTCGGGGTAGCCCTGGGGCGGGTAGTACACCTGGTCGTCGGTGGTCTGGGCGGGGATGCCCTGGACCGGCGTCAGGACGGCGGTGTCGTACACGCCGGTGTCGTAGCCGCCCTGGCCGTCGCCGTACGGCTGGTCGGTGCCGGCCGGGGGCTGCTCGGCGGGCGGCTGCGGGACGTGCTCGATCCAGGCGTCGGAGTCGGCGTAGACCGGCGGTTCGGCGGCCGGCTCCGGTCCGGCGGCCGCTTCCCCGGCGGGCTGTTCGGCGGGCTGTCCCGCGACCGGGGCGGCGGCCTGGGCGGCGGCCGGAGAGGCCGCCTCCTCCGTCTCCTCGGCGTCCTCGGCGCGCGCGTCGGCGATGCTCTGGACGGCGGCCAGCACGCCGCGGTAGCCGGTGCAGCGGCAGAGGTTGCCGCAGAGCGCCTGGCGGGCCTCGACCTCGGTCGGGCGGTGGTTGCGCTGGAGCAGGTCGTGCACCGCCATCGCCATGCCGGGGGTGCAGTAGCCGCACTGCACCGCGCCGGACTCGGCCAGCGCCTGCTGGACGTCGCTCGCGCCGCCGGCGGCCGACAGGCCCTCGACGGTGTTGATCTCGCTGTCGGCGGCCAGCGCGGCGGGCACCAGGCAGCCGGCCACCAGCTGGCCGTCCACCTGCACCGAGCAGGCCCCGCACTCGCCCTGCTCGCAGCCGTCCTTGGCACCGGCCAGGCCGAGCCGCTCGCGCAGCACGTAGAGCAGGCTCTCGCCGATCCAGGCGTCGGTGACGGGCCGTTCGAAACCGTTGACCCGCAAGGTGTACGAGGCACACGGGCGCAGCTCGCGGCTGACCTGCGGGGTGAGGCCGAGCGGGTCGGCGTCGAGGGTCTCGATGGGGTCTGTGGTCACTTCAGCGCCCTTCCCAGTGCCCGTCGGGCCAGCACCGATACGGTACGCCGCAGCCGAACGGCGGCCGCGCTCGGCCCCTCGGTCACGGCCTCCCAGGCGCCTTCGGCGCCGTAGCTGTCGGGGACGCAGGCGGTGGCCACGTACTCGCCGAAGGCGGCGGTCGCGGCCGGGTCGATCTCCCGGCTGCCGTCCCAGTCGATGCAGCCGGCGACCCAGGCCTCGGCCTCCAGCGGGCGCAGCGGCACCGGTGCGACGGCGCCGACCGCGCAGCGCACGGCGCGCCGGGCGGGGTCGAGGACCAGCGCGACGGAGGCGGTGGCGCGGGCCGGGCCGCTGCGGCCGGTGGCCTTGAGGAAGACCTGCGGGGCGTGCAGCAGCGGGACGCGCACCCAGGTGAGGAGTTCGCCGGGGCGCACCGGGTCGAGGCCGGTGAGCAGGTGACTGACCGGCACCTCGCGGCTGGCGCCGGCCCGGGCGAGGGTGACGCTGGCCTCCAGGGCGGTGAGCACCGGGAGGGTGTCGCCGGCCGGGGCGGCGGTGACGATGTTGCCGCCGAGGGTGCCGACGTTGCGGACCTGCGGCGGGCCGGCGGTGCGGGCGGCGTCCGCGAGCGCGGGGATGAGCGCGGCGAAGTCGGGGCGGTCCATCCGGGCGTGGGTGAGTCCGGCGCCGAGGACGGCGGTGCCGCCGTCCTCGTAGCGCCAGCCGCGCAGTTCGGTGATCCGGCCGAGGCCGACCAGGGCGGCGGGGCGTAGCCGTCCGGCGTTGACGGCTTCCATCAGGTCGGTGGCTCCGGCCACCGGTACCGCGGCCGGGGTGGCGGCCAGCGCGTCGACGGCCTCGTCGAGGGAGGCCGGCAGCATGATCGTCCGGTTCACCTGGGTCCCACCGTGCTCCACTTGCTCATCGATCGGCTGCCGCCCGCGGCCTTCGGCCGTGGTGTCCGCGTCAGCAGCCCGGCCTGGCCCGTAGGGTACGGGCGATCGGGCCGGGTTGGGCAACTCTGGCACACAATGCTCGATGATCATTTCGGGGCAGGTGAACGGGACTGCCCGATTGGGACGGATACCGGGCGGTATCTGCCCCGGCCCGAACCGGACCAGGGCAGATGTTCATCTGTTCTTGACGTCAGATGACCACTCAGAAGTTCCCGCCGGAACGAGTCCGTCGCGCTCAGCGCACCGGCGGCGGGCCCTCGATCGGCCGGCCGGCCACCCCGGGCCAGCGCTGCCAGGGGTGCGGGCCGTCCGCCGGGCGGTACTCCACGCCGAGCGCGTCCAGCACCTTCAGGTGCGCCTCCAGCCGGTGCTGGAAGCCGGCGTAGTCGCGCTCGGCCGGATCGGTGGGCAGGTCGGACCAGGCGACCTCCGCGAAGGCCACCAACCGGGGGAAGGCCCGGTAGTCGATGTCCCGGGCGCTGTCCATGAACTCGCTCCACAGGTTGGCCTGGGTGCCGATCACGTGCCGGGCGGCGGTCTCGTCCAGCTGCCCGGGCACCGGTTCGAAGCGGTACACGTCCTCCAGCGTGCGCACGAAGCCGACCGGGATCGGCTCGTCCGGGCCGTCGGCCTGCCGGTGGTCGAAGTAGACGTGCTGCTCGGGGCACATCACCACGTCGTGCCCGGCCTTGGCCGCGGCGATCCCGCCGCCGAACCCGCGCCAGGAGGAGACGGCGGCGCCCGGGGCGAGCCCGCCCTCCAGGATCTCGTCCCAGCCGATCAGCCGGCGGCCGCGCTCGGCCAGCCAGCGGTCGAAGTGCCGGATCACGAAGCTCTGCAGCTCGTCCTCGTTGGCCAGGCCGAGTTCGCGGATCCGCGCCTGGGCGGCCGCGCTGTCCTTCCACTGCTCCTTGGGGCACTCGTCGCCGCCGAGGTGGATGAACTCGGACGGGAAGAGTTCCAGGACCTCCTCCAGCACGCCCTCGAAGAAGCGCAGGGTCTCCTCGGAGGCGTTGAGCACGTTGTGGCTGACGCCCCAGTCCGTCCAGACGCCGAGCGCCGCGGTGTCCACCACGTCGGTGTTGCCGAGCTCGGGGTAGGCCGCGACGGCGGCCTGGGTGTGCCCGGGCAGGTCGACCTCCGGGACGACGGTGACCCCGCGCGCGGCCGCGTAGGCGACGATCTCGCGCAGGTCGTCCTGGGTGTAGTAGCCGCCGTGCGGGCGGTCGTCGCGGCGCTGGCCGGCCCGGTAGCCGACCATCGAGCGGTCCCGCCAGGCGCCGCGCTCGGTCAGGCCGGGGTAGCGCTTGATCTCCACCCGCCAGCCCTGGTCGTCGGTCAGGTGCAGGTGCAGCACGTTGAGCTTGTGCGCGGCCAGCAGGTCGACGAAGCGCAGCACGTCCGACTTGGGCAGGAAGTGCCGGGCGACGTCGAGCAGCGCACCGCGCCAGCCGAACCGCGGGGCGTCCTCGATGTCCGCGCCGGGCAGCACCCAGCCGGTGCCGCGCAGCGGGGAACGGCGGAAGGCGTCCGGGCCGAGCAGCTGCCGCAGGGTCTGCGCCCCCCACAGCGCACCGGCCGGCCCGCCCGCGGCTATCAGGGCGTGGCCGGGGCGCACCGTGATCCGGTACGCCTCGGCGGCCAGCGCGTCGTCCTGGACCAGTTCGATGCCCGTGCCCGGCCGGCCCGGGCCGAGCGGCAGCCCGGTGGCCGCGGACAGCGCGGTGCGCAGCCACCGCTCGGCGTCGGCCAGCCCGGGCGGCGCGGTCAGCGTGGTGGCGTCGTCGAGGGGGAAGTCCTCGTCCGGGCGGCGGACGGCACTCGAAGGCACGGGAATGAGGTCCATTCCGACATCCTGCCCCCGCCCCGGACGACTGGCATAGACCACTTCGGAAACACGGCACTATGCAAAACGGCGCTGTGCACAACCACACCGTGCGCAACGGCGCCGGGCACCGGCCCGCGGCGGTCGGTGCTACTTGCCGCCGTTGTTGTCGTCGCCGCCCTGCGGCTTGCCGATGCCGTCGTAGATCTCCTTGCACATCGGGCAGACCGGGTACTTCTTCGGGTCGCGCCCGGGCACCCAGACCTTGCCGCAGAGCGCCACCACGGGCGAGCCGGAGAGCGCGCTCTCCATGATCTTGTCCTTCTGGACGTAGTGCGCGAAGCGCTCGTGGTCGCCGTCCCCGTGGGACACCTGGGGGACGGGCTCGACCAGGGTGCCGGTGCCGAGGCCGCGCTCGGGCTCAAGAGTGCTCATAGGTGCCAAGTCTATGGGCGCCCCGCGAAACCCGGCCAGTATCGCGACGGCGGCCCGTACGTCAGTTCAGCGTCGGGTCGTCCGGATAGGTCGCGAGCAGCGCCAGCGGGCCGCGCTGGCGGCGCAGCACCGAGCGCCACAGCCGCTCCGGTTCCGGGCTGGAGATGTCCCCCGGCTCGCAGTCCACCAGGTACCAGGCGCCGCTCCCCAGCTCCGTCTCCAGCTGGCCCGGCGACCAGCCGGCGTACCCGGCGAAGATCCGCAGCGCGCCCAGCTCGCCGGCCAGCACCTCGGGCGGCGCCTCCAGGTCCACCAGGCCGATCGCGCCGTGCACCCGCCGCCAGCCGAGCGGCTCGCCGGTGCCCGGCTCCCCCGGCGCCACGGCGAGGCCGAGCGCCGAGTCCAGCGCCACCGGTCCGCCCTGGAACACCACGGCGGGCTGCCCGACCAGCCGCCCCCAGCCGTCCAGCACGCTGCCCACCTCGACCGGCGTCGGCCGGTTGAGGACCACACCGAGCGCCCCCTCGACGTCGTGGTCGAGGAGCAGCACCACCGCCCGGGCGAAGTTCGGGTCGGTGAGCAGGGGCGTCGCGACGAGCAGACGGCCGGTGTGGGACCGTCCTGCGTGCGAGTGGGCCGCCGTCATGCCCACATGATCCCGCAGAACGGCCGGGGTCGGACACCTCAACGGTCGAAACCCCGCCACGCCGGACAAACACCCGAACGGCCCCTCCGGCGGGCGGGAGCGAGCCCGGAGAGAGGACCATCACGGGAGAGGCTCACGGGAACCATCGGCACGCCCACTACCATCTACGGATGGTGGACGCCCTTCTACGGTGCCGACTCGGTTTTGCCGGGGGCCCGAGCGCGCCCGTACCAACCGGTCCACCACCGGCTCTCTACCGGAGCCTTCCCACTCCTCTGGCACCCCGGATTGCGAGAACGATGACCGACGACGTCCTGCTGGTCCACGGCGGAAACCCGCTCGAAGGCGAGATCCGCGTCCGCGGTGCGAAGAACCTGGTGCCCAAGGCCATGGTCGCCGCCCTCCTCGGCCAGGGCCCCAGCAGACTGCGCAACGTCCCGGACATCCGCGACGTCAAGGTGGTCCGCGGACTGCTCCAGCTGCACGGGGTCACCGTGCGGACCGGCGACGAGGACGGCGAGCTGATCCTCGACCCGTCGCACGTGGAGAGTGCGAACGTCACCGACATCGACGCGCACGCGGGCTCCTCGCGGATCCCGATCCTGTTCTGCGGCCCGCTGCTGCACCGCCTCGGCCACGCCTTCATCCCGGGCCTGGGCGGCTGCGACATCGGCGGCCGTCCGGTCGACTTCCACTTCGAGGTGCTGCGCCAGTTCGGCGCCACCATCGAGAAGCACCCGCAGGGCACCTACCTGGTCGCCCAGCAGCGCCTGCGCGGCACCAAGATCGAGCTGCCCTACCCCTCGGTCGGCGCGACCGAGCAGGTGCTGCTCACCGCCGTCCTCGCCGAGGGCGTCACCGAGCTGCGCAACGCGGCCATCGAGCCGGAGATCGTCGACCTGATCTGCGTGCTGCAGAAGATGGGCGCGATCATCACCCTGGGCACCGACCGGACCATCCTGATCACCGGCGTCGACGAGCTGGGCGGCTACACCCACCGCGCGCTGCCGGACCGCCTGGAGGCCGCTTCCTGGGCCTGCGCGGCGCTGGCCACCAAGGGCGACATCTACGTCCGCGGCGCCCGCCAGCTGGAGATGATGACCTTCCTGAACACCTTCCGGAAGGTCGGCGGCGCCTTCGAGGTGGAGGACGAGGGCATCCGCTTCTGGCACCCGGGCGGCGAGCTCAAGGCGATCGCCCTGGAGACCGACGTGCACCCGGGCTTCCAGACCGACTGGCAGCAGCCGCTGGTCGTCGCCCTGACCCAGGCCACCGGCCTGTCCATCGTCCACGAGACGGTGTACGAGTCGCGGCTCGGATTCACCGGCGCGCTCAACCAGATGGGTGCACACATCCAGCTGTACCGCGAGTGCCTGGGCGCCACCCCGTGCCGCTTCGGCGCGCGCAACTTCCTGCACTCGGCGGTCGTCTCCGGCCCGTCCAAGCTGATGGGCGCCGAGCTGGTCATCCCCGACCTGCGCGGCGGCTTCTCGTACCTGATCGCGGCGCTGGCGGCCGAGGGCACCTCGACCGTGCACGGCATCGACCTGATCAACCGCGGCTACGAGAACTTCATGGACAAGCTGCGCGACCTCGGCGCCCACGTCGAGCTGCCGTCCGAGCAGCTGGTCGACGCCTGATCCGCAGGGCCCACCGGGCCACGGGCCCACGGGCCCACGACGAGAGGCCGGGCTCCCCAGAAGGGGAGCCCGGCCTCTCGGGCGTTCAAGGGGTGGTTCAGGCGCCCTTGGCGGCTTCCTTCAGCTTGGAGCCGGCGCTCACCTTGGCGCTGTAGCCGGCCGCGATCTGGATCGGCTCACCGGTCTGCGGGTTGCGGGCGGTGCGGGCGGCGCGGTGGGTGCGCTCGAAGGTCAGGAAACCGGGGATGGTGACCTTCTCGTCGCCCTTGGCGACGACCTCGCCGACGATCTCGGCGAAGGCGGCCAGAACGGCGTCGGCGTCCTTGCGGGTCACCTCGGCGCGCTCGGACAGCGCGGCCACCAGCTCACTGCGGTTCATGTGTACTCCTGTGGTCTGTTCGCTTGCGGTGTGCGGGGGCCCATCGGTACTCCCACCGGGGGGCACCCGGATAGGCCGCAGGTCCGCACACTGTGCTCATGCAGGCATTGCGTGGTCGCAGGCCGGGTCCGTACCCGATGCCGCGCGCCGGTGCCGTCGAAGGCCCGTCCGCCTGCCTGGATACGAATCCTGCCCCGACCGGCCCCGAGAAAGCCAATCGGGCCCCGGCCACGACACCCGAACGAACCCCACCCGTTGGAGGTGTGACGCTCCGTCGGCTCCGGCGGACCGGGCCCGGGCGGCGGTCGGGACGACGCGCCGGAAGACCAGGGGGACGTTCCGTACTTGTCGGACACGCCTGCCCCGTGCAGGGCTACCGTACGCCCTAGGCACGACAAGCCCAAACACGCCCCTCGCCCTTGTGTCGCAAGGGTTCGGGGCGGACTCGGGCGGGTAAGGCCGCTATTCGGACATTTGACCGATCAGCGACACGTCGGCCACCTCGCCGGTCAGAGCTTGACGGTGGGGAAGGAGGAGGCGTCGAGCGTGCCGACGATACCCGGGGTCGGACGGGCCGGCTCCGTGCTCTCCTGGACGCCCGCCAGCGCCGCCTCGCGCACCGCCGAGGCGACCGTCTTGGCGACGTCCTTGTGGAAGACGCTCGGGATGATGTAGTTGGCGTTCAGCTCGTCGTCGGCGACGGTGGTGGCCAGCGCCCGGGCGGCGGCGATCATCATCTCGGTGTTGACGGTGCGGCTCTGGGCGTCCAGGAGGCCGCGGAAGACACCCGGGAAGACCAGCACGTTGTTGATCTGGTTGGGGAAGTCGCTGCGGCCGGTGGCGACCACGGCGGCGGTCTGCCGGGCGATGGCCGGGTCGACCTCCGGGTCCGGGTTGGCCAGCGCGAAGACGATCGAGTCCTCGGCCATGGTGGCCAGGTCGTCGCCGTCCAGGACGTTCGGGGCCGAGACGCCGATGAAGACGTCGGCGTCCGCCACGGCCTCCTTGAGGCTGCCCGTGCGGCCCGAGCGGTTGGTGTGCTCGGCGATCCAGCGCAGGCTGTCGTTGAGGTCCTCCCGGCCCTGGTGGACCACACCGCGCACGTCCGCCACGGTGGCGTGCTCGACGCCGGCCGCCAGCAGCAGCTTGAGGATCGCGGTACCGGCGGCGCCGGCGCCCGACATCACCACCCGGATGTCGCCGATCTCCTTGCCGACCACCTTCAGCGCGTTGGTGAGGGCGGCCAGCACCACGATCGCGGTGCCGTGCTGGTCGTCGTGGAAGACCGGGATGTCCAGGGCCTCGCGCAGCCGGGCCTCGATCTCGAAGCAGCGCGGCGCGGAGATGTCCTCCAGGTTGATGCCCGCGAAGCCGGGGGCGATCGCCTTGACGATGGCCACGATCTCGTCGGTGTCCTGGGTGTCCAGGCAGATCGGCCAGGCGTCGATCCCGGCGAAGCGCTTGAACAGGGCCGCCTTGCCCTCCATGACCGGCAGCGCGGCGGCCGGGCCGATGTTGCCCAGGCCCAGCACCGCCGAGCCGTCGGTGACCACGGCGACGCTGTTGCGCTTGATGGTGAGGCGGCGGGCGTCCTCGGGGTTCTCGGCGATCGCCATGCAGACCCGGGCGACGCCCGGGGTGTAGATCATGCTGAGGTCGTCACGGTTGCGGATCGGGAGCTTGGACGACATCTCGATCTTGCCGCCGAGGTGCATCAGGAAGGTGCGGTCCGAGACCTTGCCGATCGACACGCCGTCGATCGCCCGCAGCTTCTCGACGATCTCCTCGCCGTGCGCGACCGAGGAGGCCGCCACCGTCACGTCGATCCGCAGCGCCTCCAGGCCGGAGGCGGTGACGTCGAGACCGGTCACCGAACCGCCGGAGGACTCCACGGCCGTGGTGATCGCACTGACGGCGTTGCCCCGGGCCGGGACCTCCAGCCGCACCGTGATCGAGTTGGAGACACTGGGCACCGTCGCCATCGACGCTTCCTTCTTCCGTCCGTGCGGCAGGTTCAACATTTTGTTGAAGGCATCGCCTGCGCATGCTAGACCTCGATCGTCGCACCTTCCAAGGGGTAGCCAGAAATAACGTTCATTGAGTGTGCGGACCCGACAACTTCTTGCCTCTCCGGGCCGATGCGTTACATTGGACGGGACACCGGCTCGATCCAAGCCCCCGGGCCCAACCTTCGTCCCTTCGAGGGACCACTTGCCGCGAGGCGAGCATGGCGGGTCGGTGTCACTAACGTCTGAAGGCCCCTCACCATCCGGTGAGGGGCCTTCTTCGTCCGGCGGACCGGCCGTCAGCCGTGCAGCAGCGCGGGCACGCCGGCCGCGTCCGGCAGGTCGTCCGGACCGGACAGCACGGTCAGCCGCTGGGTCGCCCGGGTGAGCGCCACGTACAGCACCCGCAGGCCGGCCTCCGACTCGCCGGCGATGCCGGTCGGGTCGGCCACCACGGTCGCGTCGTACTCCAGGCCCTTCGCCTCCAGGCTGCCCAGCACCACCGCCCGCTCGCCCAGGCCCTCGGCCCAGCCGGCCGCCTCGGCCCGGCGGTCCATCGGCACCACGATCGCCACGGTGCCGTCCACCTCGCCCAGCAGCCGCTCCAGCTCCGCCCGGGCCGCCGCGCCGAAGGCCTCCGGGGCGGGGTCCACGACGGCCGCGAAGCGCGGCTCGACGCCGACCCGGCGCACCGCGGTCGGCGACGGGGTGCCCGGCGCGGCCAGCGCCAGCACCTTGGCCGCGACCTCGGCGATCTCCGCCGGGTTGCGGTAGTTGACGGTCAGCGTGAAGCGGCGGCGCGGCTTGCCGGACAGCACCTCGTCCAGCGCGGCCTGCGCCTCCTGCGGGAACGGCCAGGAGGACTGCGCCGGGTCGCCGACGATCGTCCAGGTCGCCATCCGGGCCCGGCGGCCGATCATCCGCCACTGCATCGGGGTGAGGTCCTGCGCCTCGTCCACGATCACGTGCGCGTACTCGGTGCGCTCGACGGGGACGCGCTCGCGCTGGCGGGAGCTGCGGTCGGCGAAGGTGGTGACCTCCTCCAGCCCGCTCAGCAGGTCCACCGCGTCCACCTCGCGCACCTTCGGCCGGGCCGCCTCGCCGAGCAGCACCTGGAGCTCGTCCACCAGCGCGACGTCGTGCGCGGACAGCGCGCCCTCCCCGTTCGGGGACAGCCGGCGCCAGGACGCCGCCAGCAGCCTCGCCTCGTCCGGGGAGACGGCGCGGCGGGCGATCCGGTTGATGTGCCGGTGCTGCTTGAGCGTGCCGAGCACCCGGCGCGGGGTCACGGCGGGCCACCAGGCGTCCAGGAAGTCCAGGAACGGCGCCTCGTCCGAGACGTACTCGTCGAAGGACTCCTTCTCCTCCTGGCGCTGCTCGCGGGCGTAGTGGTCGGTCGGCTTCGGCAGGTGCCGGGTGACCTCCTGCCACAGGGCGTCCAGCAGCAGGCGGCGGGCGCGCGGGCGCAGCAGGTTCAGCGGGGTGCCGCCGGAGCCGATCACGTTGCCGCGCACGGCCTTGAGCCGGCCCGCGTCCAGCTTGAGCACCTCGCCGCGGGCGACCACCTTCAGCTCCTGCGGCGCGCCCAGCTCCAGCGCGGCCCGGGCGGCCCGGCGCAGCAGCTGGACCATCCGGCCCGAGCCCTTGACCCGGGCCGCCTCCGGGCTGTCGTAGGTGCCCGCCTCGATGCCGTCCACCAGCGAGCCGACCGCGCGGATGGCGACCTGCCCCTCCTCGCCGAGCGAGGGCAGCACGCCCTCGGTGTAGGAGACCAGCAGCGGGGTCGGCGAGACCACCAGGATGCCCCCGGCGTAGCGGCGGCGGTCCTGGTACAGCAGGTACGCGGCGCGGTGCAGGGCCACGGCGGTCTTGCCGGTGCCCGGGCCGCCGGTGACGAGCGTGGCGCCGGCGGCGGCCGCCCGGATCACCTCGTCCTGCTCCTTCTGGATGGAGGAGACGATGTCGCGCATCGAGTGGCTGCGGGCGCGGCCGAGCGAGGCCATCAGTGCGCCGTCGCCGACCACCGCCAGCTCCCGGCCGTTCAGGGTCGGGGTGAGGTCGGGACGCAGCAGGTCGTCCTCGACGCCGATCACCCGGCGCCCCTTGGACCGGATCACCCGGCGGCGGACCACCCGGCCCGGCTCGACCGGGGTGGCGCGGTAGAACGGCGCGGCGGCGGGCGCCCGCCAGTCGATCACCAGCGGACCGTACTCGGCGTCCAGCACGCCGAGACGGCCGATGTGCAGGGTCTCGGCGACGGCCGGGTCGGCCGGGTCGAGCGGCGTGTCGGAGGGGATGCCGTGTTCCTCCGGGGCGTCCGCCCGCTGGAGGTCGATCCGGCCGAACAGGAAGTCCTCGAACTCGTTGTTCAGGCGCTGGAGGTGGGCGCCGGCCCGGTAGACCTGGGCGTCGCGCTCGGCGAGCGCGCCGGGGGTGCCGACGTGGACCCGCTTGGCGGCGTCCTCCAGGATGTACTCGGCCTCGGCGAGTTTCTCCTCCAGCCGGCGGTAGACGGTGTCGAGGTGCTGCTGCTCACCGGCGATCTCGCGCTCGCGCACGGTCTCGCGGTCGGTGGCGGCGGTGGTGTCCGTGTTGCTCTGCATGGCCTCGGTGGTAGCGGCGGAATCCGGCTCCGGAAAACGAGCGGACGGATGATCCTACGCCCCAACCGGGGTAAACGTGAAGGCCGCCCACCGCAAAGCGGTGGACGGCCTTCACTGTCAACATGGGGTGGTGGAGATGCCGGGAATCGAACCCGGGTCCAGTGGAGTTAATTCAGGGCTTCTCCGAGCGCAGTCCGCTGTGATTTTCTCGGCCCTGGCAGTCACACGGACAAGCCGCCAACAGGCCCAGCTGCTGTTTGATTTCCCATCCACCCTCGCAGCCCGGGTGGACGGTTGAGTTCCCTAGATTATGCCAGGGTCCGGGTCGGGAACTCCCCGGTCTGACACCCAAGCGCTATCGGTGCTTATTAGGCAGCGAGAGCGAACTGCTGGGAATCGCGCTTAGAGTTGGCGATTATTTTTTTGCGACACGTGGTTAACGAGATCATTGCCGCGTTCCTCGGCTCGCTTCCCCTGTTTCAACATCCCCTGTCGAAACCGATCATCCCCATGTTTTGTTGAGAAACAGCCGGACGGTGACCGTCCGTGTTGCTGCCGCCATAGTACGCGAGGCGGCGGGTGAGGGTCCAGCGGATTAACGCTGGCGCCGCCGGGCGGCCGCCACCGCACGGGCCGTCTCGCGGGTGTCCTGCTTCTCGCGCAGCGTCTGCCGCTTGTCGTACAGCTTCTTGCCGACCGCGAGCGCCAGTTCGAGCTTCACCCGGCCGTCCTTGAAGTACAGCGAGAGCGGGACGAGCGTGTGGCCCGCGTCGCGGACCGTGCTCTCGATCTTGCGGATCTCCAGCCGGTGCAGCAGCAGCTTGCGCTTGCGCCGGGCCGCGTGGTTGGTCCACGTCCCCTGGGTGTACTCGGGGATGAACACGTTGTCGATCCAGGCCTCGTGGTTCTGGATGTAGGCGTAGCCGTCGACCAGGTTGGCCCGCCCCTCGCGCAGTGACTTCACCTCCGTACCGGTGAGCACGAGGCCGCACTCGTAGGTGTCGAGGATCGTGTACTCGTGTCGCGCCTTCTTGTTCTGCGCGATCAGCTTCTGTCCGGTTTCCTTTGCCATAGCGCGGCCATTCTCGCACTTCGGCCGGTTCGGGGCAGCCCCTTTAGGCCCGGGTGCCGAGCCCGGCCAGCACCCGCAGGGCGAGCGCGTCGGCGTCCTCGCCGGCCGCCGCCGGGACGTCCGGGGTCAGGCCGGTGCCCTCCGGGGAGCGGCCGGCCGGGGTGTAGTAGCGGCCGACGGTCAGCTCCAGCACGGCGCCGTCGGCGAGCCGGCTGGGCTGCTGGACGGTGCCCTTGCCGAAGGTCCGGGAGCCGACCACCACGGCGCGGCTGCGGTCCTGGAGCGCGCCGGTGAGCAGTTCGGCGGCGCTCATCGTGCCGCCGTCGACCAGCACCACCAGCGGGGTGCGCTGGTCGCCCCCGGGCGGGGCGGTCAACTCCCGGGTCTCGCCGCGCTCCTGGTACGAGCCGACCGGGCCGCCGTCGAGGAAGATCCCGGCGGTTCCGGCGGCCTCCTCGACCAACCCGCCCGAGTTGCCGCGCAGATCGAGCACCACACCGGCGTGCGGGGCGCGCAGCGCGGCGCGCACCTGATCGGTCACGCCGCTGGTGAAGGCCCGCACGGCGATCCGCAGCACGCCCTTCTCCAACTGCTCGGCGGTGACCTGCCGGCTGTCCAACAGGGCCCGCCGCAGCCGCAGTTCGCGGACCTCGCCGGCACCGCGCCGCACGGCGAGGGTGACCTCGGAGCCCACCCCGCGCTCGCCGTCGCGCCCGCGCAGCCGGGCCACCACCTCGGTGACCGGCAGGTGGTCGGCCTGGTCCTGGTCGATCCGCAGCAGCCGGTCGCCGGCCTCGATCCCGGCCGTGGCGGCGGGCCCTGCGGGCGCGACCTGGGAGATCGCGGTGACGCCGTCCTGGCCGCGGCCGACCGAGAGCCCGACGCCCAGGTAGCGGCCGTCCAGTCCCTGGCTGAACGCGGCGTACTCCTGGGCGCTGTAGTAGGCGCCCCAGCGGTCGCCGTTGGCCCCGAGCAGGTGCTCGGCCTGCTGCTCGGACAAGGCGGTGCCGGCCGGGTCCGCCGGGAGGCCCGGGGCGGCGCCCGCGACCGGGGCGGCACCGGCGGCCGGGCGCCGCGGCGGGTCGCCCCAGGCGCCGGTGGCGGCCCCGGCGATCAGCACGACGCCGAACACCAGGCTGAGGGTGGCCACCTGACGTGCCCTGCGCGGAGTTTCCAGCATGGCACCGGAGTGTAGACACCGCGTCGGGCCCGACGGGCCGCAACGGCGGGCGAAACGGCGGCGGCCCCGGACGGCGCAGTGCCGTCCGGGGCCGCCGGGGCCGGGGATGGTCAGACCTTGAGGTACTTGCGCAGGGTGAAGAACGCCGCCACGCCGGCCATGCCCATACCGACCACGATCAGCAGCGGTATCACCGCGAGCACCGAGCCGAGGCCGATGAAGTGGATGAACTGCACCCGGTCGGCCAGCCAGTTCTGGACGAAGAAGTGCCCGCCGACCAGCAGTCCGGAGGCCATGGCCGCGCCGAGCAGCGCGGAGAACGCGGCCTCGGCGATGAACGGCATCTGGACGTAGAAGTTCGAGGCACCGACCAGGCGCATGATGCCGGTTTCGCGCCGCCTGCTGTACGCCGACACCCGGACGGTGTTGACGATCAGCAGCAGGGCGACGAACAGCATCAGCACCATGATCACGAAGGCCGCCGTCTGGAGGCCGTTGAGCAGGCCGAACAGGTTCTCCAGGATCTTCCGCTGGTCCTCCACCGACTTGACGCCGGGTTTGCCGGCGAAGGCGCTCTGGATGACGTCGTACTTGGTCGGGTCGTTCAGCTTGACCCGCCAGGACTGCGGCATCGCGTCCGGGCCCAGGACGGAGATGAGCGGGTTGTCCGGGTTCATCTCCTTCCAGTGCTTGTACGCCTCGGCGGAGCTCTCGAAGGTCGACGACTGGACCACCGAGTCCATCTTGTCCAGCTGGGCCTTGATGTCCTGCACCTGCTGGTCGGTGGCCGCACCCTTGTCGCACTGCGGCGAGTTGCGCGCGTCCGACTTGGTGCAGAAGTAGATGCTCACCTCGACCTTGTCGTACCAGTACCCCTTCATGGAGTTCACCTGGTCACGGACCAGGAGCGAGGAACCGGCCAGGGCGAGGGAGAGCGCGACACTGACCACGACCGCGATGGTCATCGTCAGGTTGCGGCGGAGACCCACACCGATCTCCGACAGGACGAACTGGGCACGCATGCGGGTAACAACTCCAGGGTCGGTACTGCTGGTCTGGCGACGCGGGCGGACGGCCCTACGGGTTCAGCGCCGGCTGCGCCGGTCGGTCAGTGCTGGTATCCGTAGACGCCGCGGGCCTGGTCGCGGACGAGCAGCCCCTTGTCGAGCTCGATGACGCGCTTGCGCATCTGGTCGACGATGGCCTGGTCGTGGGTGGCCATCAGCACCGTGGTGCCGGTGCGGTTGATGCGGTCGAGCAGCTTCATGATGCCGACCGAGTTCTGCGGGTCGAGGTTGCCGGTGGGCTCGTCCGCGATCAGCAGCATCGGACGGTTCACGAACGCGCGGGCGATCGCCACGCGCTGCTGCTCACCGCCGGAGAGCTCGCCCGGCATGCGGTCCTCCTTGCCGCCGAGGCCGACCAGCTCCAGCACCTCGGGCACCACCTTGTTGATGGCGCTCTTGGGCTTGCCGATCACTTCGAGGGCGAAGGCGACGTTCTGCGCGACCGTCTTGTTGGGCAGCAGGCGGAAGTCCTGGAAGACGGTGCCCAGCTGGCGGCGCATGTGCGGCACCTTCCAGTTGGACAGCTTGCCGAGGTCCTTGCCCAGCACGTGCACCTCGCCCGTGGAGGGGCGCTCCTCGCGCAGGCACAGGCGCAGGAAGGTGGACTTGCCCGAGCCGGACGAGCCGACCAGGAAGACGAACTCGCCCTTCTCGATCTCCAGCGAGACGTTGTCCAGGGCGGGACGGTTCTGCTTGGGATAGGTCTTGGAGACGTTGTCGAATCTGATCACGGCTGCATCACGGAGGCCATCCTAGGCGGCGCCAGTCCTCGGTCGGTCCACCCCGGGCGCCCGGCCCTGGGGCGGGTGGCGGGAGCGGAAAGGGCCGCTCCCGGTCTGGGACCATACGCGAATCGGCGGTCGGCGCGCAGGGCCCGCCCAGGACAGCCGTCGGAATCTGGGGGAGAATGTCTGGTTATGCCCCGAAAATTGGGAGGCATCTCACAGCCCGGGAGCCGGAACGGTCAGAACCTGGCAGAGTGGAGGTGGCGTCCCCGTGTTCGGGCGCTCCCCCGCACAGGGCAAGAAGAGGAACCAAAGCCCCGTCCGGTGCGTTGGCTGTAGCAGCGAGGAGGAGATCGCATGACCTGCGACCATCTGGTGTGCGCCAACTGCAACGGCCGCGTGAGTGACGGGCGCTGCGCGGTCTGCCGCGCCAACCGGGCCCGGCTGCAGGAGCAGCAGGGTCCGTTCGCGGCGCTCTCCCCCGCGATGCTGCTGGCCCTGCTGGCCGGTCTGCTCGCGGTGGCGCTGATCGCCCGGCAGGCACTGGCCTGAACCCACCGAGGCACACGAAAGGGCCCCCGACCACTGCGGTCGGGGGCCCTGTTTCGTCCGTCGGCGCCTACTGCGCGGCGGTCTCGCGCTGCTTGCGCCAGCGGATGCCGGCCTCGATGAAGCCGTCGATGTCGCCGTCCAGCACGCCCTGCGGGTTGCCGACCTCGTACTCCGTCCGGACGTCCTTGACCATCTGGTACGGGTGCAGCACGTAGGAGCGCATCTGGTTGCCCCAGGAGCTGCCGCTGTCCTTGAGCGCGTCCATCGCCGCCCGCTCCTCCTGGCGGCGCCGCTCCAGCAGCTTCGCCTGGAGGACGTTCATCGCGGACGCCTTGTTCTGGATCTGCGAGCGCTCGTTCTGGCAGGAGACCACGACACCGGTCGGGAGGTGCGTGATGCGCACCGCCGAGTCGGTGGTGTTGACGCCCTGGCCGCCGGGGCCGGAGGCGCGGTAGACGTCGATCCGCAGGTCGCCCTCGTCGATGTCGACGTGGTCGGACTGCTCGACGACCGGGAGCACCTCGACACCGGCGAAGGAGGTCTGCCGGCGGCCCTGGTTGTCGAAGGGCGAGATGCGGACCAGGCGGTGGGTGCCCTGCTCGACCGACAGGGTGCCGTAGGCGTACGGCGCCTTGACCGTGAAGGTCGCGGACTTGATGCCGGCCTCTTCGGCGTACGAGGTGTCGTACACCTCGGTGGGGTACCCGTGCCGCTCGGCCCAGCGCAGGTACATGCGCATCAGCTGCTCGGCGAAGTCGGCGGCGTCGACGCCACCGGCCTCGGCACGGATGTTGATCAGCGCCTCGCGGGCGTCGTACTCGCCGGACAGGAGGGTGCGGACCTCCAGCTCCTCGACCGCCTTCTGGAGGGAGACGAGTTCGGACTCGGCCTCGACCCGGGTGTCCGCGTCGTCCTCGGCCTCGGCCAGCTCGAACAGCACGCCCAGGTCGTCGATACGGCTGCGCAGGCCCTCGACCTTGCGCAGTTCGCCCTGGAGGAAGGAGAGCCGGCTGGTCACCTTCTGCGCGTTCGCGATGTCGTCCCACAGGTCGGGGGCGCCTGCCGCCTCCTCCAGGACAGCGATGTCGGCCCGGATCTTGTCCAGGTCGAGGACGGCCTCGATCGACCCCATGGTCGATTCGAGGTTCTTGAGCTCTTCGGAAGGATCGACGGCTGCCACGCCCCCAGGGTAATGGTTCCGGGGGTGGTCATGACGACACCGGGGTCCTCCGGCTCTCGCGGTACCCGCCCGACGGCCCTCTACGGCGCCCGCGGGGCCGTGCCGGACACCGTCGGGCCGGCCGGGTGGCCGGCGTCCGGGGCGGTGGCCGCGAAGGCCGTCCAGGCCGCGGCGGCGCCCGCCAGCAGCAGGACGGTGGCCAGCAGGACGGCCAGCAGCCGGCGGCGGCGCAGCAGCGCCTGCCGGTCCCGGCGGTGCCCGGTGCCCGGGGCGGTGCGCTGGGCGCGGGACTCCGCGGCGTACGCGGCCAGCTCGTCCGCGGAGGGGCGGCGCAGGCTGGTGTGGGTGTCCCGGGTGGAGTCGGGGGCGACGCCGGGCACCAGCGGGACGGCCGGGCCCCGGCGGCGCTTGTGGATGCCCGGGCCGGCGTCCACCTCGGCGTACACGGCCTCACCGGGGGTCAGCGCCTCCTCCGCCGGGGCGCGGCCCTGGGAGGGGACGGCCAGCACCGGCAGGCCGGCCAGCGAGGGCAGCTGCTCGCGCAGCCGGGCGGCCAGCTCGGCGGCCCGCAGCCGGGAGGCCGGGGCCTTGGCCAGGCACTCGGAGATGATCCGCCACAGCCCGTCCGGCAGGCCCGGGATCGGCGGCACCTGCTCGGTGACGTGCCGGCGCAGCACCGCGCCGGTGTGGCCGCCGCCGAACGGGGTGAACCCGGCCAGCAGCTCGTACAGCACGGTGGCGAGGGCGTAGATGTCGACGGCGGCGCGCGGCTCCAGGCCCTCGATGATCTCCGGGGCGAGGTAGTCGGGGGTGCCGATGATCCGGGTGGCCCGGGTGCGGCGCGGGGCGTCGACCAGGCGGGCCACGCCGAAGTCGGTGAGCTTGGCGCGCGGGGCGCCGCCGGGGCCCGGGGCGGCGGCGAGGTCGAGCAGGACGTTCTCCGGCTTGACGTCGCGGTGGACGATGCCGGCGGCGTGCGCGGCGGCCAGGCCGTCGGCGACGTCCGCGATGACCGAGGCGGCGGTCTGCGGCGGGAGCGCGCCGTCGCGCTCCAGCCGGGAGCGCAGGTCGGTGCCCTGGACCAGCTCCATCACCAGGGCGAGGTCGCTGCCGTCCACGACCATGTCGCGCACGCCGACCACCCGGGGGTGGTCGAGGCTGGTCAGCGCGGCGCGCTCCTGGACGAAGCGGCCGACCAGCACCTGGTCGGCGGCCAGGTCCTCGCGCAGCAGCTTGACCGCCACCGGGCCGTCGGGCCCCTCACCGAGCCAGACCGTCCCGGCCGAACCCCGGCCGATCACCTGGTGGACGGTGTACCGGCTGCCGATCTTGCGTGCCAATGCTGCTCCGTGGGCGGCGCGGGAGCGCGCCCGGGGGTCCGGTGCGCTCGATGGGGCGGGACAACAGCGACCAACCTACGCGCCCCGGCGCCCCGCGCGGGCCGCCCGAGGGCCCTGGGCGGGCAGTCTCGGGCGAGAAATCTTATGAATTGTCGACAAAGCGTCAATCCCGCCGCGCGGGCCCGGCCCTGGGCCGGGCGGCCCCGCGCGGCCTGGCCCGGCGTCAGTTCTTCGAGCTGCCGAACAGGGCGTCCGCCCAGTCGCGCACGGTGTTGAACCAGCCCTGGACGTTGTCCCAGTAGTGCGGCAGCGACGTGAAGTTCCACAGCGCCACCCCGGCCACCACCAGCACCACCAGCACCATCAGGCACCCCTTGAGGCAGCCGAGCCCGGGGATGTACATCCGGTTGCGGCTGCGCGGGCGCCGCTCGCGCGGCGGGGCGGGCTCGCGGCGGTCCTGCTCGCGCGGCTCCTCCCGACGCTGCGGGGGCTCGCGGTGCTGAGGGGGCTCGCGGTGCTGAGGGGATTCGCGGCGCTGCGGCGGCTCGGCCCGGCGCGGGACCGGGGTGGGCGGGGGCGGCGGCGGGTAGCCGCCCTGCGACTGCCCGTACGCGGCCGGAGCCGGCCGGTAGCCGCCGGGCGGCTGCGGGCGTCCACCGGGCCCGGACTGCGGCTGACCGCCGTGACCGGTCTGCCCGGCCTGGTAGCCCTGGCCGCCCTGGTACGGCGGCGGGGCCACCGGCGGCCGCTGGGCGTACCCGGGCGGCGGCGGGCCCTGGCGCCGCTGGTCGGGGTGGTAGCCGGCCGGCGGCTGCGGTTGCTGGTAGCCCGGGCGGCCGCCCGGCCCGGCCTGGAAGGGCCGCGGGGCGACCTGCGGGTCCTCGAAGTCCTCCGGGCCGAAGTAGCCGACCTGGGTCTGCTGGTTGCGGTCCCGGGCCGCCCGCAGCTGCGTCTGCCACGGGTGCGGCGTCTCCTCCCCCGGAGCGCCCGGAGCGCCCGGCGGGGGCGGCGGCACGGCGGTGGGCGGCATCACCTGGGTGCGGTCCGGGGCCCCGAACGGCGGGGCGGGCGGCGGCTGGGTGCCCATCACCCGGGTCGCCGCGGCCGGGTCGTACTGCGGGGCCGGCGGGGCGGCCGGAGCCGCCGGCGACAGGCCGGGGACGCCCGCGGCTGCGCTCGGGACGGAGGTCGGGCGCGGGTCCGGCAGCAGCAGCGAGCCGACCGCGAGCGCCTCGTCCACCGCCGCCGGGGAGGCGTGCACCCCGACGCCGGCCGCCACCACCCGCAGCGCGCCGGCCAGCGAGGTCGCGGACGGCCGCTGCGCCGGGTCCTTGCGCAGGCAGCGCTCGATCACCGTCCACAGCGGCTCGGGCATGGTGCTGGGCCGCTGCGGCTCCTGCGCCAGGTGGGCGTGGAGGAGCGCGATCGCGCTGTCGCCCTGGAACGGCTGGCGGCCGGTGACCAGCTCGTACAGCATGATCCCGGCGCCGTAGACGTCCACCGCGGAAGTCTGCGGGCGGCCCTCGGCGGACTCCGGCGCGATGTAGGCGGGGGTGCCGACGAACTCGTGGGTGCGGGTGATGCCCGGGGAGTCGGCGAGGCGGGCGATGCCGAAGTCGGTCAGCATCGGGTGCATCTGCTCGGTGCCGTCCAGCACCGTGGAGGCGAGCAGCACGTTGGCCGGCTTGAGGTCGCGGTGGACGATCCCGTCCTCGTGGCTGGCCGCCAGCGCGTCCGCGACCTGGGCCATCAGCAGGGCGCCGGCGATCGGGCTGAACGGGCCGTTGGAACGCAGGTAGCGGGCCAGGTCGGGGCCGTCGATCAGGTCCATCACCAGGGCCAGCAGCTCGCCCTCGACCACGAGGTCGCGGACCCGGACGATGTTCGGATGGGTCAGTCGCAGCAGCAGCGAGCGCTCGCGCAGGAAGCGCATCACGACGTCCGGGTCGGCCGCCAGTTCCTCGCGCAGCACCTTGATCGCCACCAGCTGCCCGGGCTCGCTGCCGGGAACCTGGACGTCGGGGCGCACCCGGCCGCGCCAGACCGTCCCGGTGGCACCCCGTCCGAGGGTCTCCTCAAGCAGATACTTGCTGCCGACTGGCCGCACCTGTCGCACTCCTCGTCGTGCCGCCCGCGCGGGGCGCTCCTCCGCCGGTGCGGTGAGCCTGCCGGGCCCGTGTCTGCGGCCACTCTAACGGTGTCCGTTCAGGTTTTTGGGGCGACCGGCAGGCCATCCCGGAGGGGTTGGGGGACATCCCCTAGGGGAGTTCCCGGACCGGTTCGGCGGGCCCGCCGGCAGGGCCCCCGCCGCACCGGTTGACCTGACCCTCCGTCGCCTCCACCATGGCGATGATCGCAAGATCGTCAAATCCGGTACGGTGCGCGGACTGTCCGTGACGGATGGCAGGATGGACACTCGCCACTCGTGTGGCCCAAAGGGTCGCCGCGGCCGCCCCGCGCGCCCGCGACGACACCGGGCAGCGGTACCAGGCTCCACACCAGCAGAAGGGACCCGCGGGCGAGATGCAGATCCGGCTGACCGTCCTCCGACCGCGCAGCGGCCCGACCGCCGCCGGCTCCGCCATCCCCTACGTGGACGTGCTGGTCACCGCACCCGTCGGCACCGCGCTCGGCTCCCTCGCGGGCGCCCTCGCGGGCGCCGTCGGCGTGCGCGGGCCCCGGGCCGCCACCCACGTGCACCTGTACGCCGGAGCGCACCGGGTCGACGAGCACACGCTGCTCGGCCACCCCCCGCTCCTCGACGGGGCCGTCCTCAGCCTCAACGAGGCCGACCCGACCGCCGACGACCCCGACGACACCCCCGCCGCCGCCGAACTGCGCGTGGTCGGCGGCCCGGACGCCGGCGGAGTGCACCGGCTGCACGGCCGGGAGATCCGGATCGGCCGCTCCGGCGAAGCCGACGTCCCGCTCGACGACCCCGACGTCTCCCGGCTGCACCTGGCCCTGCACCTCGCCGACGACGGCAGGATCACCGTCCGCGACCTCGGCTCCACCAACGGCACCACCCTGGACGGTCGGCTCGTCCCGCCCGGAGCCCCCGAGGAAGCCGTCCCGCTGGAAGCCGGCGCCCTGCTGCGCATCGGCGAATCCACCCTGCACGTGGCCGCCCCCGACCCGGCCGACGGCACCGGCCGCGCCGCCCTGCCCGACGGCCACGGCCACCTCCAGCTCGCCGCCCCCGGCCCGGTCCGCCCCGCCCCGCCGGTGGCCGAACCGCCAGCGGCCCCCGAACCCGCCCCCGGCCGCGGCCGCGGCCTGCTCTCGCTGCGGCTCGGCCGCACCGCCGAACCGCCCGGCCAGGAGAGCGCCGAACGCCACCACACCGCCGTACGGCTGCGCCAGGCCGCCGCCCAGCGCGAACGATGGCCGGATCTCGCCACCCTGCTGCTCAACGCCGTCGGCCCCGGCCCCCGGCTCTGGGAGCGCGGCCCCGGCCACCCCGACGCGCTCACCCTGCGCCTGGGCACCGCCGACCGCCCCGGCGGCCCCGGCACCGCGCCCGGCACCATGCTGCCCGCCGTCCCCGTCACCCTCGACCTGCAGACCGCCGGCAGCCTCGGCCTCAGCGGCCCGCGCGAACGCCTGGACGCGCTCACCCGCGCCGTCGTCGCCCAGCTCGCCGCCCTGCACCCGCCGACCGGCCTGAGCCTGGTCGTCGTCGACGCCGACCAGGCCCGCACCCCCGAAGAACGCGCGGACACCTGGGCCTGGGCCCTCTGGCTGCCCCACCTGCGCCCCGCCGACGGCCAGGACTGCCGCCTGCTGCTCGGCCTCGACGACGAACAGGCCACCGCCCGGCTGACCGAACTCACCGCCCGGCTCAGCGGCCCGGCCGGCCTCGGCGGCCACCCCGCCACCGTCGTCGTGGTGGACGGCCGCCCGACCACCGAGACCGCCCGGCAGGCCGTCGACCTGCTGCTGCGCCAGGGACCGGCCGTCGGCATCTTCCCGGTCTGCCTCGCCGAGCAGCCCGAACTGCTCCCCCGCGGCCTCGGCGCCACCGCCCTGATCACCGGCGAGGTCGGCACCCAGCTCTCCCTCGACCGCCCCGTCGCCCGCGGCAGGGAGACCTTGCACGAGGTCTCCCTGGACGCCGTCTCCGACGCCTGGGCCGAACGGCTCGCCCGCGTGCTCGCCCCGCTGCGCGAGGCCGCCCCGGCCGCCCGCGGCCCGCTGCCCGACGCGCTGCGGCTGCTCGACCTGCTCCAGCTCGACACCGTCACCCCGGCCAAGCTGTCCGCCCGCTGGGCGGCGCACGCCGGCGGCATCGGCGCCGCCACCGCGCTGCTCGGCACCACCCGGGACGAGCTCTGCACGCTCGACCTGGCCGACCCCGAACTCGCCCTCCCCTCCCCCGACCCGGGCGGCCCGCACCTGCTCATCGGCGGCGCCCGCGGCTCCGGCAAGACCGAGCTGCTGCGCACCCTGGTCGCCTCGCTCGCCGTCTCCGAACGCCCCGAGCGCCTCACCGTCACCCTCATCGAGGGCCGGTCCACCGAGGACGGCCTGGACGGCTGCACCGAACTGCCGCACGTCACCGGTCTGGTGAACGCCGCCGACGACCCGCGGGCCGCGCTGCTCGCCGCGGAGGCCCTGGAGGACGAACTCGCCCTGCGCGAGCGGCTGTTCGACGGACTGGACTTCGCCTCCTGGCACGCCGCCCGCATCCTGGACGGGCAGAGCCTGGACGCCCAGAGCCTGGACGGGCAGGGCCAGGCCGGACAGAGCCTCGTCGGACACCCGGCCGTCCCGGTGCCCGCCGTCGTCGGCGCGGCCTCCGCCGCCACCCCGAAGATCATCCACCCGCGCAGCGGCGACGGCGCCCGGCCGGTCACCTCCCCCGCCGCCGTCCCCTGCCCCGCCCGTCTGGTCGTCGTCGTGGACGACTACGACGCCCTGCTCTCCCCCACCTCCCCGGCCGGCCGCCCGCTCGCCCGCGCCCTCGCCGCCGTCGCCCGCCACGGCGGCCCGCTCGGCGTCCACCTCGCGGTCACCACCGGCCACCCGGAGGAGAGCGCCGGCACCGAGGTCGACGAGGCCGCCCTGCTCCGCATCGCGCTGCGCACCGAGGACCCGGCCGACTCCGACCTGCTGATCCACCTCGGCGACGCGGCCGCCCTGCCCGAGGACACCCCCGGCCGCGGCTACCTGCGCCTGCCGGACGGCGGCGTCACCGCCTTCCAGACCGCCCGGATCAGCGGCCGCATCCCGCGCACCGCCACCCTGCGCCCCACCGTCGTCGCGATCGACCCGCTCCAACTCGGTGCCCCACCCGCCCGCCGCCCGGTCCGCGAACTCGGCAACGGCCCCACCGACCTCGCCCTCCTCGCCAGCGCCCTCCAACGCGCGGCCGCCCACTGACCGGGCAGAACGACCTCCACCGCCCCTGCCGCGATCACCATCGCGGCAGGGGCGGTGCACGTACGGACCTCCCCGAGACACCCGGGAACCGGCGGGCCCACATCCGAGGACGCGGGCCCGCCCGACCGGCCTCGTACGCCGAATGCGGGCGCTGCCACGACCCGGTGCCCCGCCCGGGGTTCTGCCGCGCCCGTGCGGGCCGCGGCGGCAGGACCGTCGCCGTCGACGCCGGAGCACCGTCGCCCCCCGGCGGCGTCACCCGGGCCCGTGCGGCCCTGCGCGGACGGCCCGGGCTTCCCGTGGTGGCGTTCGACGGCTGACCACCACGGGCGGCCCTTCATCCACCCGTCAGGCGGTCAGGCGCACTTGATCTCGCGGTTCACCACGGCCATCCCGGCGACCTTGTCGCCGTCCACGGTGAACTCGTACTGCCAGCCCTGCTGCCCCTCGACCGGCATCACGTACTTGCCGCCCTTGGCGAGCTGGAGGCCCTTGGCGCCGTACGCCTGCTGGAGCGCCTCCACGGTGGAGCCGGCCCCGAGGCCCTCGGCCGTCTTCGCCTCGGCCGGGGCGACCAGTTCGCGCAGGCCCGTCGCCGCGAAGGAGACCCGGCCGGTGGCCAGGTACGCCTTGTCCTTGGCCTCCTGGGCGAACCGCAGGTCGACCAGGGCCATCGTCGCGTCCGCGATCGCCTTGGCGGCGTCGGCCAAGCCCTTGGCCCCGGCGGCGGAGCCCGCGGCGGCGGCGGCCGCGTCCTTGGCGGAGGCGTTCGGCGGCAGGGTGCCCCCCGGGGCGGGCGCCTTGCCCGAGGCCGCGTCGGCCTTGGCGTTCAGGTCCTTGTAGCGGGCCTCGGTGGCCGCCTCGGCGGTCATCCGGGCCTGGTCCGGCGCCGGGCCGCCCTTGTAGACGAAGTCCGTGCAGCCGTCGAGCAGCGAGACCGGCACGCTCTCCAGAGCGCCGGTGGCCAGCCCGGCGTCCTTGGCCATCCCCGGCTTCAACCCCCGGTACCCGGCCGCCGCGAAGGCCTCCGGACCCTTCGACGTGGAGGCGGGCGCGGGCGTCGCCGCGGGCGCCCCGGTGGCGGCCGGAGCCTTCGCGGTGTCCTTCTCGTCCTTCTTGTCATCGGACGTACAGGCCGCCGCACCGGCGACCAGCAGTGCCACCGAGATGCCCACGCCCACTGCGCGGACCGAGGCTCGGTTCTTCCTCATGCCACAACCTTCACTTGATCATTCGATGGTCGCCGCATCGAGAGTGCGACCACGGCCTACAGGCGGTTTCTCAGGAGCAGTACGTGTTGTGCTTGACCAGGGCGAGGCCGGCGACCTTGCCCTCGGCCATGGTGAACTCGTAGAACCAGTCCGGGCCGCCGTTGCCGCCCTCGGCCGGGAGTTCGTACTTGCCGTCCTCGGTCGGCTTGAGGGCCTTGCCCTCGTAGGCTCGCTTGAGCTCGTCCTCCGCCGAACCGGCGCCGACTCCCTCGGCGGTGCGGGCGTCCGCCGGGGCGACCAGCTGGCGCAGGCCCTCGGTGCCGAAGTTGACCCGGCCGGTGGCCAGGAAGGCCTGGTCCCGGTTCTTACGGGCGGTCACGATGACGTCCGCCTCCTTGAACAGCGCGTCGGACTCCTGCCGTTCGGCGGCCTCCTGCTTCAGCCGCTCCTGGAGGCGCTCGCTGTGCTTCACCATCTCCTCCGGCGAGGCCCCGGGCGCCAGGGTCTCGAACGGCTTCCGGTTCGCCCGCATCTCGTCGATCCTGGCAATCGCCTTGTCGGACTTCGCGCGGGCCTCCGTCTCGGCCGCCATCCGGACCGGGTCCGGCGCCGGGCCGCCCTTGTACGCGTAGTCGGTGCAGCCGTTGAACAGCGAGACCGGCGACGGCTCCAGGGCTCCGGAGGCGAGCGCCTCGTCCTTGGTCATCGACAGCCGCAGTCCGCGGTAGCCGCCGGTGCCGAACGGCTGCGGCGGCGTACTGACCGCTGCGGTCGCGCCGGTCTTCCGCCCCGCGTCCTTGCCGCCCTCGCAGGCCGCCGCTCCGGCCACGACCAGAGCCATCGTCAGTACGGCCCCCGCCGTGCGCGCGCTGCGCATCCCCACGGTGATCCCCTCCCCTGTGTCGATCACACACGGTAGCGAATATGCGGGCATGATCCACAATCGGTTTCCACACCAGCGGAAGGGACGTCGCCGTGAACGGCCGACGACTGGCCACCCCGCCGTCCGCCGTCTTCCGTAGGCGGCGGACGGCAGCTGCCGGTCAGTGGGCCGGGGGCTGCGCGGCGAGGCCGCGGGTGTAGTGGGCGGCGGCGAGGACCGAGGCCATCAACTCGGCGTCGAGCACGGAGGCGTCGGCCAGCCGGGTGGCCGCCGCGTGGGAGGCGAGCAGCGTCTTGGTGACCCTCAGTGCGGCCTCGGGGCGGCGGGTGACGGGCCTGACCCACTCGGCCACCGCCCCGTCCAGGTCCTGCTCGGGGACGACGCGTTGCAGGATGGCGAGCTCCCGCGCCTCCACCGCGCCGACCGGGCGGCTGGTGAGGATGATCTCGCGGACCCTGGCCGCGCCGACCTCGTGGAGCAGCCGGGGCAGCAGGCCGCCCCAGGCGACGGGCAGGCCCAGGGCCAGCTCGGGCAGCCGGAAGACGGCGTTGTCGGCGCCGACCCGCAGGTCGCAGGCGAGCGCCAAGGCGAAACCGGCACCGGTGGCCCGGCCCTGGACCCGCGCGACGGTCACGGCGGAGCTGTTGGTGAGGGCATCGCAGACCCTGCGGGCCTTCTCCCCGTAGTTCCGTATGCCGCCGCCGGTCGGGTCCTGGTCCAGGCCCGCGAAGAGTTCGTCCCGGTCGCCGCCGAGGCAGAAGTCCCGGCCGGCCCCGGACAGCACGATCACGCGCACGGCCGGGTCGGGCACGGCCAGCACGGCGAGGAGTTCGTCCAGCATGGCCGAGGTGACGGCGTTCCCGGTCGCCGGGCTGTCCAGCTCGATGTGGAGCACGGGGCCCTGGCGCTCGGTACGGACCGTACGGGCCACCGCGGGCGCGGGGACGGGCTCCGGGGCGGGCGACGGGGCGGGCGACGCGACGGGCTCGGGGTACGGGTACGGGTACGGGAGGTACGACGGCTGCGCCGCGTACGGCGGGTACTGCGGAACCTGGGGAACCTGGGGAACCTGCGGGGACACGTTCATGTGGCCACTCTCAGGGACGTCACCCGGTGGAAGACCATCCGGGGTGCGTACTCGGGCGGGCTCACCGCCCGCAGGGTCGGGAAGCGCCGCAACAGCTGGCCGAGCAGGGCACGTGCCTCCAGCCTGGCCAGGCCCGCCCCGAGGCAGTAGTGGGCGCCGCCGCCGAAGGTGAGGTGGGTGCCCCGGCGGAGCACGTCGAAGGCGTGCGGGTCCGGGTTGCGGCGCGGATCGCGGTTCGCCGCGCCGTACATCACGTGGACCATGGTGTCCTTGGGCAGGAACACCCCGGCCAGCTCGGTGTCCTCGCCCGCGACGCGGCTGTTGACGCGGATCGGCGGGTCGTAGCGCAGCGCCTCGTCGATCGCGTCGTCGATGTGCTCCGGCCGCTCCCGCAGCCACTCCCACCGGCCGGGCGACCGCAGCAGCGACCACACCAGCGAGGAGAGCAGCGTCGCCGTGGTCTCCAGCGAGGCGATGGTGACGAACATGGTGAGCTGGTAGACCATCCGGTCGGTGGCCTCGCGGTCGGACTCCAGCGCGTCCCAGGTGCGGATCCAGCCGGCGATCACGTCGTCGCCGTCGTTGTCGCGGCGCTCCCGGACGAGGCGGGTGAAGTACTCGCGCAGGTCCATGGTGGCCTGCTCCGAAACCGCCAGCTGGCTCTTGGTGGGCAGGAGTTCCTGGGCGTGCACCTGGTTGTGGGTCATCGTCAGGATGTGCGGGTAGTCCGCCGGGTCGATGTCCAGCCAGCGCCCGACGGTGCCGATCGGCAGCTGCTCGCTGACCAGGGACGAGAGGTCCGCCTCGCCGTCCGCCCGTATTCGCTCGGCCAGGCGGTCGAGCAGCCCGGCGACGTCGGCCTCGATCTCCGGCTGCATGTCCCGCAGGGTGGCGTGGTTGAAGAGGTTTCCGAGGCTGCGCCGCTGCCGGGTGTGCTCGGGGGCGTTGAGCCGGGAGAGCGTCCGGCTCATCTCCTGGGTGGCGACGGCCTCCCAGCGCTCCGTCCCGGTCTGCCGTTCCTGCCAGGCGAAATCGGGGACGAGCCAGGTCCTGCCGCGCAGGACCTGGTCGCACGCGTCGTACCCGGTGACCAGGTAGCCGCCCCAGGGCGCCGGGACGAGGTCTCCCAGCGCCCGCAGCCCGTCGTAGACCGGGCTCGGGTCGGCGAGTCCCTCGGCCGACCGCAGCCTGCGCAGGAGCGGCACGGCGGCGCGGCGGTCGACCACCCTTCCGTCCGGGCGCTCCGGGTCTGCGGGGCGGGCTTCCAACGTGGCGGTCACACGGGGCTCCTTACGCGCGGGCGGGCAGTACGGCGGCGATCTACCCAGCAACAGCGCGCTCAAGCGTCGATCCGTGTTGCCCCCGTCACGTACCCGCACCGCCGTCGGACTCCGTTCACGCCGCGGTGGCGGAACGGCTTCCGACGGCGCGTCGGATCGGAGCCCGGGGCGTGTCAGACCCGGAAGACGTCCAGGAAGGAGCTCCACCACCCCTTCTTCTGCCCGGCCCGGCCCGGCGCGGGGGCGGTGGCCTGCGGGTACGCCAGCGTCGTCTCGGGGCCGACCGGCGATCCGCCCGGCGCGGTGTCCGCACCCGCGGCCGGCCGCGTGGTGCGGGCGGGCGCCGGGCTGAACCGCACCGGCAGCGAGACCAGGCCGCGCTGGAACGGGCCCGGCCGCCACTCCACGCTCTCCGCGGGCACCGCGAGCGTGACGTCCGGGAGGGCGTTGAGCAGGCACTCGATCGCGCTCAGGGCGATCAGCTGGGCCGGGGACTTGGCCGGGCACGCGTGCGGGCCGGCGCCCCAGGCGAGGTGGGCCCCCTTGCTGAGGGTCAGCCGGGCGTCCGTCAGCGCGGGGTCGCTGTTGGCGGCGGCGAAGCTGATCACCACCGGGCTGCCCGCGTCCATCGGGACCCCGCCCACGTCGAGGTCCTGCATCGGGTAGTGCGTGGCGTAGTTGGCGATCGGCGGGTTGTTCCACAGCACGTCGTCGAGGGCGTCCTCGATGCGCAGTCCGGAGCGGCCCTCGCCGGACAGCAGCAGGAGCAGCGCGTTGCCGATCAGGTTGCGCTCGGGCTCGACGCCGGCGCCCATCAGCATGACCAGCTGGTCCTTGAGCTCCTCGTCCCGCAGGCCGGCCGGGTGCTGGATGAGCCACGAGGTGATGTCGTCGCCGGGCTGGCGGCGCTTCAGCGCGACCAGGTCCATCAGGCAGGCGGTCAGCTCCTCGTTGGCCTGGATCACGTCGAGGCCGTCGAAGAGCGCGGACATGCTGCGGGTCAGCCGGTCGCCGATGTCGGCCGGGCAGCCGAACAGCTGGTTGAACAGCAGCAGCGGCAGCAGCTTGGCGTAGTCGTTGAGCAGGTCGGCCCGGCCCAGCGGACTGAACTGGTCGATCAGGTAGCCGGCGATCCGCTCGACGTGCCGGTTGAGCCGGTTGTCGTTGAGCCGGCCCAGGCTCTCGGTGACGGCCTTGCGCAGCCGCAGGTGCTCGGCGCCGTCCGTGAAGAGGCAGTTGGGCCGGTAGAACATCATCGGCAGGACGGGGCTGTCCAGCGGCACCCGTCCTTCGTTGAGCGCCGCCCAGCGCCGCGAGTCCCGGGCGAACATCCCCGGGTTCTGCAGCACCCGCAGAGCGGCCTCGTGCGAGGTGACCAGGGTGGCCTCGACCCCCGGGGCCAACTCCACCGGAGCGGCGGGACCGTTGGCGCGCAGCTTGTCGTAGACCGCGCCGGGGTCGGACGAGAACATCTCCCCGTAGAGCGGTGTGCTCACGCCGACGTGCATCGGGCAGCCCTGCGGAGGCGACTGCGGGGCGGGTCGCTGCGGAGATTCCATGGGTCGTTCCTTGGAGGTGGCCCCGGGCGGGTGCGGACCCGGGAGGCGTGAGGGGAGGGAGGCGTGGGGGAGGTCAGGAGTCGCGGGGGAGGTCAGGAGGCGCGGTCGAGCAGGTGCCGGACGAGCGTCAGCAGGGCGTTGGCCGAGGAACGCTGGTCCCGCGCGTCGCAGAACACCACCGGAGTGTGCGGCAGCAGGTCGAGCGCCTCGCGCAGCTGGTCCTCGGTGTACTCGTCCTGCCGGTCGAAGCTGTTGACCGCCACGGCGTACTCCAGGCCGTACTGCTCGATCAGGTCGATGACGGGGAAGGTGTCCGCGAGGCGGGTCGGGTCGGCCAGCAGCAGCGCCCCCAGCGCGCCCCGCGCCATGTCCTCCCAGAGCTGCATGAACCGTTGCTGCCCCGGCGTGCCGAACAGGTACAGCACCAGGTCGTCGCCGAGTGTCAGCCGGCCGAAGTCCAGGGCGACGGTCGTGGTCTTCTTGTCCGGTACGCCGCGGAGGTCGTCGACGCGGATGGACGCCTGCGTCATGCTCTCCTCGGTGCTCAGCGGGGCGATCTCCGACAAGGCCCCGATGAGCGTGGTCTTGCCGACCGCGAAGTGCCCCACGACCAGGATCTTGACCGCGGTCGTCACCGCGCCCGGGACGTAGATGTCCTCAGGCGAACCGGCGTTGAAGTCCATGCAGTACCTTCTCTAGAAGTCTCGGATCCGGGGCCTGGGCCGGGGGCGGGGCCGACCGGCACAGCAACCGTCCCTCATGGATCAGGTCCGTCAGCAGCAGCCTCACGACCCCCACCGGCAGCTCCAGCCGGGCCGCGACCTCGGCCACCGAGAGGTAGCCGCCGGAGCACAGCTCCCAGATCGCCCGGGTCTCCGGGCTCGGCAGGGCAGGGAGGTCCTGCTCGGGCGCGACGGTGACCAAGGTGATCAGAGACAGGGCTTCCGCACTCGGTAACTCGCGCCCACCGGTGATCACGTAGGAGCGGATGAAACCGCCGGTGACCCGCTGTTCCTCGCCGCCGGCCGTCATGAGCCGCTGAGCGTGCTCTGGCGCGGCGCCGCCGACATCGCCCGTCCGAGCGCGCCCACCTGCTGCTGCATCCGGAAGGACATCGCCTCCATGTCGACGTCGGGGGCGGTGGAGGCGGCCAGGTACGCGCCGCTGCCGGCCGCGATCAGGAAGATCCAGCCGTGGTCGTACTCCAGCAGGGTCTGGCGCCAGACCCCGGCGCCTGCGCCGTCTCCGCCGACGAACGGGGCGACCGCGCGGCTCAGCGACTGCATCGAGCTCATCGCGGCGGCGTTGGTCTCCGCCTCGTCACGGCCTATCTCGCTGGACCGTTCGAGCAGGAGGCCGTCGGCGGAGACGAGGATGGCGTGCCGGGCGCCGGGTACCTGGAGTACGTCGTTGAGCACCCAGGAAAGATCGCGGCTCACTGGATCTCGGTTCCTTCCGTGTTCGTGGTGTTACGCCCGGACAGCGTGCCGCGCTGGAACGCGCCGAGGCGGGACGGCGTGTTCTGGCCGGGGCTCCGCACCGGCGCCTCGGCCCGGCCGGGGTCCTGCGGGGAGGGGAGGACCGACACCGGGCGGTGGCGGCGACGGCGGGGCAGCTGTCCGTCCGCGGTCATCTCCGGTTCCGTCACCGCCGCCGGCGGCACCGGGGCCAGGGGCGCCGCCGGTTCGGGCAGCGACACGAGCCGCTGACCGGGGGCCTGCGCCCAGGCCGGCGCGGGCTGCTCCGCCGGGGGGGCCTGGTAGTCGCCGTGCGCGCCCTGGTGGTCACCGTGCGCGGCCTGGTGGTCGCCGTGCACGGCGGTGGCCGGGGCCGCGACCTCGCTGCTGAGCAGCTCGGCCGGCAGCAGCACCACGGCCCGCACGCCCCCGTACGGGGAGACCGAGTCGACGGAGACCCGGAAGCCGTAGCGGGCGGCCAGCATGCCGGAGACGGCGAAGCCGAACTTCGGGGGGTTGCCCAGGCTGGTGAGGCCGATCGGCGCGCCCGGGTTCAGGAGCACCGCCGCGCGGTCCTTCTCCTCCTGGCCCATGCCGAGGCCGGCGTCGTCGACGATCAGGCAGACGCCGGTGGGGACGGCCTGGACGCTAACCTCCACCGGGGTGTCCGGGGCGGAGTAGTTGGTCGCGTTGGCGAGCAGCTCGGACAGCACGACGGCGACCGGCTCGACGACCTTGCTGACGAGCGCGACGCTGACCTGGGAGTGGATCCGCACCCGGTCGAAGTGCCGGATCCGGCCCTGGGCGCTGCGGACCACGTCGTAGACCGAGGCGACGCTCTCGCGGCGGCCCAGCCAGCCGCCGCAGAGCACCGCGATGCCCTGGGCACGTCGGCCGAACTGGCTGTTCGTGTGGTCGATCGTCATCAGGTCGGCCAGGATCTGCGGGCTGTCGCCGTACTTCCGCTGCACCTTGTCGATGACGACCTGCTGCTCGTCGGCCAAGCCCTGCAGCGTCCGCATCGCCGCCTTGAGGACGGCCTTGGTGTCCTCCTCGGCGTCGCGGCGGACGTCCGTCAGCTCGGACGCGTGCTGGCTCCGCAGGTGGTCGTGCAGCACGGCGAACTCGTCGCGCTGCCGCTGCGCCAGGGCGCTGGCTTCCTCCAGGGAAACGTTTCGCCGCCGCAGGGCGAGGTTCGTCCTGCGGGCCTGGAGGGCCGCTCCGACGGCTACGAGCATCACCACGATGAAGACCCAGAAAAAGGGTTCCTGCACAAATGACGTCATGAAACTCTCTTCAGGTGGCACCGCGTGGAGCCGGTCCGGGCCCCAAGGCGCGAATGGGACTGGCGGCCTGACCCCCTCCGAAAGACACCTGATGTCACATCACATCGCGGTGCTTTCCGGCACGGGACCTGCGGCGACGCCTATCGCGGAGTCAGCCTACTGCAACTCCTGGTAGGTCAGAACAGCTACCAAAAAGGGCAGTTGGGGCGAATTTCCGCGACCGGCCGGGAACTCCGGTGGGGCCTGGCGGACTTCGTAGCGCGACGTTAATCGCAAGGACATATCCCGACCACACCCCGGCTCGTGCGCAGCGTGACGACTCCGTCACCATCCGGAATCCGCCGCCCGTCGGCCGGCCGCGAAAAGCGGCGGGCCCGCGTCCGTGGACGCGGGCCCGCCGCCTGGCTGTACCGCCGGCCGTCAGCGCATGGAGCCCGTGCGCAGGAGGGTGCGGATGACGCGCATCGCGACCGAGAGGCTGGACAGCTCGTAGTTGTCCGAACCCCTTATGTCGTCGAGGGTGCTCTTGGCGCGGTTCAGCAGGGTGGCGTTGAGGTCCGCCCAGGCGCCGTAGCGCTCCTCCGGGGTGGCGCCCTCGGGGCCGCAGGCGAGGATGTCGGCGGTCAGCGCCGCGTGCGCCGCGAAGAGGTCCTCGCGGATCGCGGCCCGGGCCATCGACGACCAGCGGTCGGTGCGGGGCAGCTCGATGATGCGGTCGAGCAGGTGGGTGATCTGGAGGCGGTCGGCGAGGTCGTAGTAGAGCTCGGCGACCTCGGCGACGTCCTTGTCGGAGCGGTCCGCGACCTCGCTGATGTCCAGGGTCGGGAAGGTCGAGGAGAGGCCGGCGATCCGGGTGGCCAGTTCCTCCGGCACCCCGGCCGAGGCGAGCTCGTTGTAGACGGCCTCGAACCAGACCAGGTCGTCGCCGCGCAGCGGCTTGGGCAGCGAGCCCCAGACCTGGTCGACCCGGTCGTGGAAGAACTCGATGGTGCCGGCGATGTCGAGCGGCTGGCGGCGGTTGTTGAGCATCCACCGGGTGGCACGCTCGACCAGGCGCCGCGAGTGCAGCCGCATCTTGGTCTGGACCCGGGCCGTGACCTCGTTGTCCAGGCCCTCGATCTCGGCCCAGATGTCCTCCAGGTCGAACACGGCCCTGGCGGCGGTGTGGGTCCGGGCGATCTCCTCGTAGGTCGCGCCGGTCTCCTCCTTCAGCCGGAAGGCGAAGGTGCAGCCGCCGCGGTTGATCGTGTCGTTGACGATCAGGGTGGTGATGATCTCGCGGCGCAGCGCGTGGTTGTCGATCGCGTCGGCGAACCGGGCCCGCAGCGCGCTCGGGAAGTAGTCGTGCAGCGCGGTGCGGAAGTACGGGTCGTCGGGCAGCGCGGTGGCGAGCAGTTCCTCGGCCAGCGTGATCTTGGTGTACGCGAGCAGGACGGACATCTCGGGCTGCGAGAGGCCGCGGCCGTTCTGCTGGCGCTCGCGGATCTGGCGCTCGGTGGGCAGGAACTCCAGGCCCCGGTCGAGCTGGCCGGCCGACTCCAGCCGGTTGATCATCCGGGAGTGGACGTTGACCATGCTGTGCGCCTGGGCGACGGCGTTGGCCAGCACCACGTTCTGCGCGTAGTTGTTGCGCAGCACCAGGTGGCCGACCTCGTCGGTCATCTCGGCCAGCAGGACGTTGCGCTGCTTGACCGTCATGTCGCCGTCGGAGACGACCTGGTTGAGCAGGATCTTGATGTTGACCTCGTGGTCCGAGGTGTCCACACCGGCCGAGTTGTCGATGGCGTCGGTGTTGATCCAGCCGCCGGTGCTCTCGGGGCCGCCGACCGCGGCGTACTCGATGCGGCCGAGCTGGGTGCAGCCGAGGTTGCCGCCCTCGCCGATGACGCGGGCCCGGACCTGGTCGCCGTTGACGCGGATGGCGTCGTTGGCCTTGTCGCCGACCTCGGCGTTGGTCTCGGTGGAGGCCTTGACGTAGGTGCCGATGCCGCCGTTCCAGAACAGGTCGACCGGCGCCTGGAGGATCGCCTTCATCAGCTCGGCCGGGGTGAGCCGGGTGTCCTGGACGCCGAGGGCGGCCCGGACCTGCGTGCTGAGCTGGATCGACTTGGCGGTGCGCGGGAAGACGCCGCCGCCGGCCGAGATCAGCGACTTGTCGTAGTCGTCCCAGGAGCTGCGGGGCAGTTCGAAGAGCCGGCGCCGCTCGGCGTAGGAGGCGGCGGCGTCCGGGTTCGGGTCGAGGAAGATGTGGCGGTGGTCGAAGGCGGCGACCAGGCGGATGTGCTCGCTGAGCAGCATGCCGTTGCCGAAGACGTCGCCGGACATGTCGCCGATGCCGATGACCTTGAAGTCCTCGGTCTGGGTGTCGACGCCGAGCTCGCGGAAGTTGCGCTTGACCGACTCCCAGGCGCCGCGGGCCGTGATGCCCATGCCCTTGTGGTCGTAGCCGGCCGAACCGCCGGAGGCGAACGCGTCGCCCAGCCAGAAGCCGTAGGACTCGGCGACGCCGTTGGCGATGTCGGAGAAGGTCGCGGTGCCCTTGTCGGCGGCGACGACGAGGTAGGTGTCGTCCTCGTCGTGGCGGACGACGTCGGCCGGGTGGACGACCTCGCCGGCGACCAGGTTGTCGGTGATGTCGAGCAGCGCGGAGATGAACGTCTTGTACGAGGAGATGCCCTCGGCCAGCCAGGCGTCCCGGTCGACCGACGGGTCCGGCAGCTGCTTGGCGACGAAGCCGCCCTTGGCGCCGACCGGCACGATGACGGTGTTCTTGACCATCTGCGCCTTGACCAGGCCGAGGATCTCGGTGCGGAAGTCCTCGCGCCGGTCGGACCAGCGCAGACCTCCGCGGGCGACCTTGCCGAAGCGCAGGTGCACGCCCTCGACCTGCGGCGAGTACACCCAGATCTCGAACGCGGGGCGCGGGGCCGGCAGGTCCGGGATGGCCTTCGGGTCGAACTTCATCGACACGTAGGAGTGCCAGTCACCGGAGCCGTCGTGCTGGAAGAAGTTGGTCCGCAGGGTGGCCGTGATGAGGTGCAGGAAGGAGCGCAGGATGCGGTCCTCGTCCAGCGAGACGACCTCGTCGAGCGCGCCGGACAGCTCCTCCAGGATGCCCTCGGTCAGCTCGGCGGCGCCCTGCTGGTGGCTGGGGCTCAGCCGGGCCTCGAACAGGTTGACCAGCAGCCGGGTGGTGTGGGTGTTGTTGCGGAGCGCGTCCTCCATGTAGTCCTGGGAGAACGTGGAGCCCGCCTGGCGCAGGTACTTGGCGTACGCGCGCAGCACCGTCGCCTGGCGCCAGGTCAGCCCGGCGGTGAGGACCAGCTCGTTGAAGCCGTCGTTCTCGGCCTTGCCGGTCCAGGTGGCGGCGAAGGTCTCCTGGAAGCGCTCGCGGGCCTCGTCGGTGAGCTCGGTGGCCTCGCGCAGCCTCAGGCCGAAGTCGTACACCCACGCGGTGGTGTCGTCGGAGCGGCGCAGCGCGTACGGGTGCTCGTCCAGCACCTCGACGCCCAGGCGCTGGAGCACCGGCAGGACCTCGGTGAGCGAGATCGGGCCGCCGACCCGGTAGACCTTGAAGCGGCGCTCGTCGTCGCCCGCGCCGACCGGCTGGTACAGGTTGAGGCGGAAGTCGCCCTCGCCGTGCAGCGACTCGATCTGCTTGATGTCGGCGACGGCGGTGCGCGGCGGGAAGTCGGCGCGGTAGCCGTCGGGGAAGGCGTTGGCGTACTTGTGGCCGAGCTCGGCGGCCTTCTCCTCGCCCAGTTCGGTGTGCAGTTGGTCGTGGAAGCCGTCCATCCAGAACCGGGCGGCCTCGGCGAGGCGGTTCTCGATCCGCTCGATGTCGGAGTCGGTGAGCCGCGGCAGTTCGGTGCCGGGGGCGACGCGGACCACGAAGTGCAGACGGGTCAGCACCGACTCGGTGGCGTACACCGTGTAGTCGATGGTGGCGCCGTTCAGCTCTTCCTTGAGGATGTCGGTGAGCAGCAGCCGGATCCGGGTGGTGTAGCGGTCGCGCGGCAGGTAGATGAACGCGGAGAAGTAGCGCCCGTACTCGTCCTGGCGCAGGAAGAGCCGCAGCTTACGGCGCTCCTGGAGGTACAGCACGCTGGTGGCGATGGAGATCAGCTCGGAGGCCGCGGTCTGGAACATCTCGTCCCGCGGGAAGGTCTCCATGATCTGCAGCAGGTCGCGGCCGTCGTGGCTCTCGCTGGAGAAGCCGGAGCCTTCGAGCACCTCCTGCACCTTGCGGCGCACGACCGGGATGCGGGTGACCGACTCGGTGTAGGCGGCGGAGGAGAACAGGCCGAGGAAGCGGCGCTCGCCGATCGGCTCGCCGGCGGCGTTGAACTTCTTGACGCCGACGTAGTCCAGGTAGGACGGACGGTGCACGGTGGAACGGCTGTTGGCCTTGGTGAGGACGAGCAGCTTCTTCTCGTGGGCCTTGGCGCGGACCGGCGCGGAGAGGCGGCCGAAGGCCTCGCTGGCCGGGTGGTGGTGGTCGTCGTGGCCGCGCGGGTCGGAGCGCAGGATGCCGAGGCCGGTCCCGGCGACGGCCTTCAGGACCTCCTCGCCCTCGTGCTCGACCAGGTCGTACTCGCGGTAGCCGAGGAAGGTGAAGTGGTCGTCGGCGAGCCAGCGCATCAGCTCCCAGGCCTCGCCGACCTCCTGCTCGGGCAGGCCGGTCGGGGGCTCCTCGGCGAGCTCGTCGGCCAGGCGCAGCGCGCTCTCGCGCATCTTGCTCCAGTCCTCGACGACCTCGCGGACGTCGCCGAGCACCCGGCGCAGGTCGGTCTCGATCGCGCGCAGGTCGTCGCGGTCGGTCTCGCGGTCGATCTCGATGTGCATCCACGACTCGACGGTCGCGTCGGCGGGCCACTCGGTGCCGGCGGCCTGGCTGCGGGAGCAGGCGTCGACGTCCAGGATCTCCAGCAGCTTGCCGGTGATGTCACGGCGGACGACCAGCTGGGGGTGGATCACGACGTGGATGGCGCGGTCCTGGCGGGACAGCTCGTTGGTGACGGAGTCGACCAGGAAGGGCATGTCGTCGGTGACGACCTCGACCACGGTGTGGCCGCAGGACCAGCCGTTCTCCTCGACCGAGGGGGTGTACACCCGCACCTCGGCGGTGCCCTGCGGGCGCTTGAGGCCCAGCCGGTAGTGGGAGGCCGCCGCGCCGTAGACGTCGACCGGGTCGCGGTCGACCAGGTCCTCGGGCGCGGTGTGGAGGTAGTAGTGGTGCAGGTACGCGGTCAGAGCGCCGTTGCTCAGGCCTTCCCCCGGCGCCGCTCCCCCCACCTGGCTGTTCTCAGCGGCTGTGGCTGCCTTCTTGAGCAGGTCGGCCTTGGCTGCGTCCAGCTTGGTCTGCATGACTTCTTGGCTCCTGTCGCGCGCCGTTGCGTGACTCGGTGGTGTGTGGGTGTACACCGACGGGTCACTCGCAATCCTGCCGCACCTTCCAACTGAAAAGGCTTCATGGCGCGCATGAAATACCTTCGCAGTGGGTAGGACGATTCGCCCTGCGGAGCCACCCGACGACGCCAGCCAGCCTAACCGGATCAATCGAAGGTGGACAGGGACAGGGAGGCGCAAACCCGCAGGATGATCGGTCCGTCCTGGACACCATGTCCAAACCGGAGCCCCCCGTTCACTCTCAGCCCATGTGCGGGTACCGCAGGTCCGTGGGGGGAACGAAGGTCTCCTTGATCGCGCGGGCCGAGGTCCAGCGCAGGAGGTTCTGGGCGGCGCCCGCCTTGTCGTTGGTCCCGGAGGCCCGGCCGCCGCCGAAGGGCTGCTGGCCGACGACCGCGCCGGTCGGCTTGTCGTTGATGTAGAAGTTCCCGGCGGTGAACCGCAGCGCCTCGACCGCCTGGGCGATGGCGTAACGATCCTGCGCGATCACCGAGCCGGTCAGGCCGTACGGGGCGCCGGAGTCGACCCGGCGCAGCACGTCCTCCCAGCGGGCGTCCTCGTAGACGTGGACGGCCAGGATCGGACCGAAGTACTCCGTCCGGAAGATCTCGTTGCGGTAGTCGGAGGAGACCAGGACGGTCGGCCGGACGAACCAGCCGATCGCGTCGTCGTACTGGCCGCCCGCCGCCAGCTCGATCGTCGGATCGGCCTTGGCCCGCTCGATGGCGTCCCGGTTCTTCTCGAACGCGCGCCGATCGATGAGCGCGCCCATGAAGTTGGAGAGGTCGGTGACGTCGCCCACCGTGAGCGCGTCCACCTCGGCCACCAGCTCGTCCTTGATCTTCTGCCAGAGGCTGCGCGGCAGGTAGGCCCGGGAGAGCGCCGAGCACTTCTGGCCCTGGTACTCGAACGCGCCGCGGACCAGCGCCGCCTTCAGGATCGCCGGATCGGCCGAGCGGTGGGCCAGCAGGAAGTCCTTGCCGCCGGTCTCGCCGACGATCCGCGGGTACGTCCGGTAGCCGCCGATGTTGGCGCCGATGGTCTGCCAGAGCGACTGGAAGGTGGCGGTGGAGCCGGTGAAGTGCAGCCCGGCGAGCGCCGGGTCGGCGAGGGCGACCGCGGACAGCTGGACGCCGTCGCCGGTGACCAGGTTGACCACCCCGGGCGGCAGACCGGCCGCCTCCAGCAGCCGCATCAGGTAGTGCGCGGCCAGGGTCTGGGTCGGCGCGGGCTTCCAGACCACGGTGTTGCCCATCAGCGCGGGCGCGGTCGGCAGGTTGCCGGCGATCGCGGTGAAGTTGAACGGGGTGATCGCGTAGACGAAACCCTCCAGCGGGCGGTGGTCCACCCGGTTCCAGACGCCCGGTGCGGAGATCGGCTGCTCGGCCAGGATCCGTTGGGCGAACTGGACGTTGAACCGCCAGAAGTCGATCAGCTCGCAGGCGGAGTCGATCTCGGCCTGCTGCGCGGTCTTGGACTGGCCGAGCATGGTGGCCGCGTTGAGGGTCTCCCGCCAGGGCCCGGCCAGCAGGTCGGCGGCCCGCAGGAAGACCGCCGCCCGGTCGTCGAAGGACAGCGACCGCCACTGCCGGCCCGCCGCGAGCGCCGAGTCCACCGCCGCGCGGGCGTCCTCCCGGGTGGCGTTGCCGAGCACCCCCAGCTTGGCGGCGTGGTGGTGCGGCTGGACGACGTCGATCCGCTCACCGCCGCCGAACCGCTGCTCGCCGCCGATGGTCATCGGCAACGGGATCTGCTCGGCCGCCAGCTCGTCCAGCCGCCGGACCAGCCGGTCCCGCTCCGGGCTGCCGGGCGCGTACCCCAGCATCGGCTCGTTGACCGGGAGGGGCACCTCGGTGACTGCGTCGATCGGCATGGCGGCTCCGTCCTGCTGACTGCTCCGGTGGGAGGGCCCGATCCACCGGACAGGCCCTGGTCCAGCCTGACCAGCGGCCGCGCGATCCGCCCGCTCAGACACGCGGACGGCGGACGTGGCGCCCGCCACGCCCGCCGCGGACGGTCAGCCCCGCCCCAGCCGCCCGGCCAGCTCGACCGCCTCCGCCAGGCTGTCCACCACCGGCACCCCGAGCGGCTCCAGCTTCTCCCGGGTGTGCGAGCCGCCGGTGTAGAGCACCGCGTGCGCACCCGCGCCCAGCGCCGCCCGGGCGTCGTCCGCGGCATCGCCGATCAGCACGGTACGGGCCGGGTCCACCCGCTCGCCGAGCGCGGCCAGGTGCCGGGCCAGGTGCTCCGCCTTCTGGCCGCCGGACGGGCCGCTGCGGCCGTCCACCCGCAGGAACCGGCCGGTCAGGCCGAAGGCGTCGACCAGCGGCAGCAGCTTCTCGTGCTCGTACATCGACAGCAGCGACTGGCTGTGCCCGGCCTCCCGCCAGCCGTCCATCAGCTCGTGCACGCCGTCCGCCAGCCCGCAGGCCGGGCTCAGCTCCCGGTAGCGGTCGTGGAAGGCCTCGTCCAGCCGGAGCCACTCCTCCTGGGACGGCATCCGGCCGAGCAGCCGCTCGTAGAACCGGGGGATCGGGATCTCGTACTGCTCGCGGTACTCCCGCATGGTCATCGGCCCGACGCCGATGGTCGCGAACGCGGCGTTGCTCGCGCCGAGCACCGCCTCCATGTCGTGGAAGAGCGTGCCGTTCCAGTCCCAAACGATGTGTGTAGCCACGCGCGAAACGGTAGCCCCGACCACCGACACGCCGGTAGGACGGGGCTCACGCACCCTGCTGCTCCGCTCCGGCGCGACCGGCCGTTCAGGCCAGCAGCGCGGAGATCTCCTGGGTGGCGAACCAGAGCAGGTCGTGGTCCTCGGCCCCGTCCACGGTGAACTGGGCGTCCTGGTCGCCCGCGTCGGCCGCGGCCACCGCCGCCACCGCCGCCGCGACGTCCTCGACCACCTCGCCGTCGGCGACGTCCGCGTGCACCGCCGCCGCCTTCGCCAGCGGCAGCGGGCCGGCCAGCACCACCCGGCCGAGCGAGGCCTGGTCCTGGTACTCGTCGCCGGGGAACGGCCGGACGGCCGAGTCGGCCACGTCCAGGGCCACCACGACCCGGCGGCGCGGGGCGTCCGGGTCGGCGGCCAGCAGCCGCAGTGAGGACTGCGCGGCCCGGTTCAGCGCCGCGTACTCCAGTTCCTCCAGGTCGTCACTGACGTACCACTCGCGCAGCGCGGGCGTCACGGCGTAGGCCGCGGACTGGTCCAGGGCACCACCCGGGTGCGCCGCCGCCAGGCCGTTCAGGGTGGTGGGCACGTACACGCGCATCGGTGGCACTCTCCGGTTCGTCCAGCGGCACAGCTTCCAGCGCCCCAAGAATAAGCGCCGCCGGGCCGGGCGTGATCACCTCGGCCCGACTCAGCGGGCGGCCCGCAGGGCCTCACCGCACGTGCGCAGGGCGCTCTCCAGCACCGCGTCGCGGCGGGCCGGGTCCATCATGTTCGGGCCCATCACGGCCAGGTCGGCCGACGTCGGCGCGAGCAGCCGAACCCGTACGCCCTCGGCCCGCAGCAGCACGGCCTCGCGCAGCAGCTGCCGGGTGACGGCGCGGCGGTAGCGGCTGACCAGCTGGGCCAGCACGCCGCGCGGGCGGTCCCGGGCGCGCCACTCGCGCAGCGCGGCGAGGGAGCCCGCGAGCCCGCTGGTGCCGGCGACCCCGACGGCACCGGCGTCGGCGTCGGCTCGGTCGGCACGAGGGCGCAGCCGCAGGGCCATCGGGGCGAGCACGTACACCTCGTCCAGGCCGCGGCCGAGCAGCAGGTCGGCGTTGGTGGCGGACCAGCAGCCGCCGTCCACGTACGCCGAGCCGTTCAGCCGCACCGGCGCGAACCAGCCGGGGATCGAGCAGGAGGCCATCACCGCGTCGGCGACCGCGACCGCCGGGGCGTCCGGGTCCCCGAAGACCACCCGGCGGCCGCTGCGGTAGTCCACGGCCGCCACCCGCAGCGCCGCGGCCCCGGCGCCGGCCTCGCCGTCGGCGCCCGGCGGCGGCCAGCCGCCCGGGCCGAGCAGACCGCACACCAGCTCGCCGACCGGGGCCAGCGAACCGCGGCCGGGCGGCGCCATCGCCGACACCATGGTCAGCAGCGGGTACTCGCGCGGGTGCCGGACGGCGTCCCGCAGCAGGCCGGGCGAGCCGATGCCCGCCCCGGGGCGGGGCGGCAGCGCGCCGCCGGCGGCCGTGTCGTAGTCGAAGTCCACCCCGGCCAGCGGGCCGTCGGTGATCGGCAGGCCGCGCTGGTGGTCACGCAGTTGCTCGGTGCGGACCCCGCCGGCCAGCATCGCGCCGAGGATCGAGCCCGCCGAGGTGCCGAGCAGCACGTCCGCGCGGCCCGGCCGCCAGCCGGTGGCCTCCTCGACGGCGCAGAGCGCGCCGACCGTCCAGGCCGCGCCGAGCATCCCGCCGCCGCCCAGCACCAGGCCGCGCCGGGGTGCGTCCCCGGTCAGCGGGGCGGTGCCCGTGACTGCCGGAGCCGGAACCGCCGCTACCCGTGTCGTCATCGCGGCCGCCCGTCGTCGTGGGTGCGGTCGTGGCCGCCCGGCCCCGTCCCGCTCCGCGCGGTTCCCAATCAGGCTCCGATGGTGCGCGCCGACGGCCGGGCACCGCAACGGGGGCGGCGATTCGGACCACCCGGTCCGGCGCATCGAACCGTCCTCTTTCGGACCGTACGGCCCGCCCACGCACGTCAATCGGGCACCGTGCGACCGCGCGCCGGGCCCGGCACCGCACTGATCGATTCACTCGGATAGGTGAACTTGCCGGTCACTCCGGGGGCAGCGGCAAAAGCCCTTGCCGCCCGACGCGGCCCACCGCTAGCAAGGACCCGTCCGCACCCGCACCACCGTGTCGAGGAGCCCGCCGTGACCGCACCGCTCACCGCCCGCCCGCACCGCCGGCCGCGCACGACCGCCGCCCACGACCCGGCCGGGCGCCGCCCGCGCCACCCCCGCGCCGCCTGCACCGGCCCGGGCGGCCACGACCCCCGGGCGCTGGCCTCCCGCTTCGCCCACCAGCTGGTCGAGGTGCTCACCGGCGCCCGGCCCTCCGGCCAGCTGATGCGGCACACCAGCCTGGACGGCTACGGGCAGCTCGCCTCCCTGGTCCGGGCCGGCGCGCTGCGCCGCGGCGGCGCCGCCGACCGGCCCCGGCTGGGCCCGGTGCACGACCGGTCGCCCTCGCCCGACGCGGTCGAGGCCTGCGTCCGGGTCGACCTCGGCCGGCGGCACCACATGGTGGCCTTCCGGCTGGAGCAGCGCGGGCAGGCCGGTCAGTGGCAGTGCACCGCCGTGGAGGCCCGATGACCACGGCCGTCACGGCGACCACGGCCGTCACAGCGGCCAGGGCGGCCACGGCGGCCCCCACGACCGCGTGCCGGCCCGGGACGGCACAGGGCGCCGCCCCCGTCCGGGAGCGGCGCCCTGTGCGGCGTCCTGCGGCCTGCTCAGCCCTTGCGGCGGCGGCCCTTGGCCGACTTCGCGGCCTTGCGGCGCTCGGCGCGGGTCAGCCCGTCGCCCTCGTCCTCCGGCGCGAGGTCCTCGAAGTCGCCCTCGATGACACCGCCGCCGACCTCGTCCGAGGGGGCCGTGTAGTGCAGCCGCTGCGGCTTCGGGGCCTCCAGGCCCTTGGCCTTGATCTCCGGGCGGGCGGCGTCCTTCTCCAGCTTGTCGAGCAGCACCTCGGCGTCCGCGACCGGGACCTCCTCGACCTGCTGCTCGACCTGGACCTCCAGGTTGAACAGGTAGCCGACGGACTCCTCCTTGATGCCCTCCATCATCGCCGTGAACATGTCGAAGCCCTCGCGCTGGTACTCGATCAGCGGGTCGCGCTGCGCCATGGCCCGCAGGCCGATGCCCTCCTGGAGGTAGTCCATCTCGTAGAGGTGCTCGCGCCAGCGGCGGTCCAGCACCGACAGCACGACCCGGCGCTCCAGCTCACGCATGATCTCGGCGCCGAGCTGGTCCTCGCGGGCGCCGTACTGCGCCTGGATGTCCTCCTGGACGACCTTGACCAGGAACTCGGAGGTCATCCCGGCAGAGCCGCCGGCCTCCTCCTCCAGCTCCTCCAGGTCAAGGGTGAGCGGGTAGAGCTGCTTGAGCGCGGTCCAGAGCTTCTCCAGGTCCCAGTCGTCCTCGAAGCCCTCGCCGGTGGCCGCCTTGACGTAGGCCTCGACGGTGTCGTCCATGAAGTGGCCGACCTGCTCCTGCAGGTCCTCGCCCTCCAGCACGCGGCGGCGCTCGCCGTAGATGACCTCGCGCTGGCGGTTCAGCACCTCGTCGTACTTGAGGACGTTCTTGCGGATCTCGAAGTTCTGCTGCTCGACCTGGGTCTGCGCGGAGGCGATCGCCCGGGTGACCATCTTGGACTCGATCGGCACGTCCTCGGGCACGTTGGCCATCGACAGCACGCGCTCGACCATGCCGGCCTTGAACAGGCGCATCAGGTCGTCGCCCAGCGACAGGTAGAAGCGGGACTCGCCCGGGTCGCCCTGACGGCCGGAGCGGCCGCGCAGCTGGTTGTCGATCCGGCGGGACTCGTGCCGCTCGGTGCCCAGCACGTAGAGGCCGCCGGCCTCCTTGACCTCGTCCTGCTCCGCCTTGACCGAGGCCTTGGCCTTCTCCAGGGCGGCTGGGAACGCGGCCTCGTACTCCTCCGGGGTCTCGGTCGGGGTGAGCCCGCGCTGCGCCAGCTCGGCCGCCGCGAGGTGGTCGGAGTTGCCGCCGAGCATGATGTCGGTACCGCGGCCGGCCATGTTGGTGGCGACGGTCACGGCGCCCTTGCGGCCCGCCTGCGCGACGATCTGCGCCTCGCGCTCGTGGTGCTTGGCGTTCAGCACCTCGTGCGGGATGCCGCGCTTGCGCAGCTCCTGCGAGAGGTACTCGGACTTCTCCACCGACACGGTGCCGACCAGCACCGGCTGGCCCTTCTCGTGCTTCTCGGCGATGTCCTCGACCACGGCGGCGAACTTGGCCGGCTCCGACTTGTAGATCAGGTCGGGCTGGTCGATGCGCAGCGGGTTCTTGTTGGTCGGGATCGGCACCACGCCGAGCTTGTAGATCTGGTGGAACTCGGCGGCCTCGGTGGTGCCGGTACCGGTCATGCCGGCGAGCTTGTCGTACAGGCGGAAGAAGTTCTGCAGGGTGATGGTGGCCAGCGTCTGGTTCTCGTTCTGGACCTCCACCCCCTCCTTCGCCTCGATCGCCTGGTGCATGCCCTCGTTGTAGCGGCGGCCGGCCAGGATGCGGCCGGTGTGCTCGTCGACGATCATGACCTCGCCGTTCATGACGACGTAGTCCTTGTCCGCCCGGTACAGCTCCTTCGCCTTGATGGCGTTGTTCAGGAAGCCGACCAGCGGGGTGTTCACCGACTCGTAGAGGTTGTCGATGCCGAGGTAGTCCTCGACCCGGGTGACGCCCTCCTCCAGGATGCCGACGGTGCGCTTCTTCTCGTCGACCTCGTAGTCGCGGTCGATCTTCAGGCGCAGCACCAGCTTGGCGAAGTCGGCGTACCACTTGGTCGCCTGGTCGGCCGGGCCGGAGATGATCAGCGGGGTGCGGGCCTCGTCGATGAGGATCGAGTCGACCTCGTCGACGACCGCGAAGTTGTGGCCGCGCTGGACGAGTTCGTCCTTCGACCAGGCCATGTTGTCGCGCAGGTAGTCGAAGCCGAACTCGTTGTTCGTGCCGTACGTGATGTCCATCGAGTACTGGTGCTTGCGCTCGGCGGGCGTCATGTTGCCGAGGATCACGCCGACTTCGAGGCCGAGGAAGCGGTGCACCCGGCCCATCCACTCCGAGTCGCGCTCGGCGAGGTAGTCGTTGACGGTGATCAGGTGGACGCCCTTGCCGGTGAGCGCGTTCAGGTACGCGGGCAGGGTGCCGACGAGGGTCTTGCCCTCACCGGTGCGCATCTCCGCGACGTACCCGTGGTGCAGGGCCGCGCCACCCATGAGCTGAACGTCGTAGTGCCGCTGACCGAGCACCCGCTTGGCGGCCTCGCGCACCGTGGCGAACGCCTCGGGGAGGATGTCGTCCAGGGTCTCGCCGTCCGCGAGCCGCTGCTTGTACTCGTCGGTCAGCGCGCGCAGCTCGGCGTCGGTGAGGTTGACGAAGTCCTCTTCGATGGAGTTGACCTGGGCAGCAATCCGCTGCAGCTTGCGAAGGATCTTGCCTTCGCCGGCGCGCAGGATCTTGTCGAAGACGGACACTTGGGCGGGCTCCTTGCCTGTATTGGCACTGGACGACTGCACGGCGGGTTCACCCCACCGCACGGGCCATCGTATGCGAGGAGTCCAATGCCCCGGGAGGTGCGTCAGCACGGTATTCCCGTGTCACCCGCGCGAGCACTTGATCCGATAGCACCGCCCACCGGGACAAACCGGTCAGCGGACCGAGGGGTCGGCTCGATATTCGGATGCCCGAATTCCTCTCTCCACGGAATAATCCGCCCATGGAAGAGCCCCGCACCGTCACCCTCACCACGGACCGCCTCGTCCTGCGGGCCCCGCAGGAGTCGGACATCGACGCCGTCTTCGCCGCCTGCCAGGACACCGAGATCCAGCGCTGGACGGTCGTCCCGAGCCCGTACCGGCGCGAGGACGCCGAGTACTTCGTCCGCGACCTCGCCGCGCAGGGCTGGCGCACCGGCGAGAACCGGATCTGGTGCGTGTTCGAGCGCGGCTCCGACGTCCTGGTCGGCACCCAGGGCCTCGTGCTGCGCCACGGCGACCCGGGCTCCGCCGAGGTCGGCTGGTGGGCGACGAAGGAGTTCCGCGGCCGCGGCTACACGGTCGAGGCCGCCCGCGCGGTCGCCCGCCACGGCCTGGTCGAGCTCGGTCTGCGCCGCCTGGAGTGGCAGGCCTACGTGGGTAACGAGGGCTCCCGCGCGGTGGCCGAGAAGGTCGGCTACCGCTTCGAGGGCACCCTGCGCTCGTACGCCGAGCAGCGCGGCACCTTCCACGACGCCTGGGTCGCCTCGCTGCTCGCCTCGGACCTCCCGGACCTCCCGGACCTCCGCCCCTGACGCCCGCGCCGGCGCCCCCCGACCGGCTGTCGGTGCCCCGGACTACCCTCGCCGACATGACCGCCCTGCCTGCCGCCGGCTCCCCCGCCGGCCCGCCGCCCGTCACCGTCCTGAGCGCCGACGAAGCCCGCCGGATCGCCCTTCGCGCCCAGGGCCTGCTCGGCGCGCCGGACCGCCGGGCCGGGGTGCGCGGGGTGCTGCGGCACCTGGGCGCCGTCCAGCTGGACACCATCTCGGTGCTGGCCCGCTCGCACGAACTGGTGCCGTACGCCCGGCTCGGCGCGGTCGGCCGTCCGGCCGTCGAGGCGGCGTACTGGGGCGCGGGCACGAGCTTCGAGTACTGGTCGCACGCGGCCTGCATCCTGCCGGTCGAGGAGTGGCCGCTGTTCGCGTTCCGGCGCCGCCGCTACCGCGAGCGCGGCCACCTCTGGGGCCACCAGGTGACGCCCGAGACGTACCGGCACGTGCTCGACAAGCTGCGCGCCGAGGGCCCGTTGACCTCCACGGAGCTGGGCGGCGCCAAGAAGACCGCCGAATGGTGGGACTGGTCGGACACCAAGGTCGCGGTGGAGCGGGCGCTGGCCTTCGGCGACGTGGTCTGCACCGAGCGCCGGAGCTGGAAGCGCGTCTACGCGCTGGCCGAACAGGCCATCCCCGAGGCGCTGTTCGGGCAGGACCGCACCGACCGGGAGTGCGTGCGCACCCTGGTCGCCCAGGCCGGGGCCGCGCTCGGCGTGGCCACCCGGGCCGACCTGCTGGACTACCACCGGCTGCGCGCCGAGGAGCTGGACCCGGTCCTCGCGGACTGCGGGCTCGTCCCGGTCGAGGTGGCCGGCTGGGGCCCGGGCGGCGGCGCGGCGGCGGCCTGGGCCGACCCGGCCGCACTGGCCACCACCCCGCGCGGGCGCCACCGCACCACGCTGCTCTCGCCGTTCGACTCGCTGATCTGGGACCGCGCACGCACCGAGCGGATCTTCGGCATGACGCACCGGCTGGAGGCCTACACGCCCAAGCACAAGCGGGTGCACGGCTACTTCGCGATGCCGCTGCTGGCCGGCGGCCGGCTGGTGGGCCGGGTCGACCCGGCCCGGGAGGGGCGCACCCTGGTGGCCCGTCAGGTCTCGCTGGCCGGCGACCGGGGGTACGGCGCCCGGCACGTCGAGGCGCTGGCGGCGGCCCTGCGCGAGGCGGCCGCCTGGGTGGGCTGCGACGGCGTCCGGGTCGAGGCCCTGCCGGACGAACGGCTGCGCCCGGCCCTCGAGAAACTCCTCGCGAGCTAGGGCCGGGGCGCAGCCACGGTCACCCTATTTCGAGGATCTTCTCGCGCATCGCGTACACCACCGCCTCCATCCTGGAGTGCAGTTGGAGCTTCTCCAGGATGTTGCGCACGTGGTTCTTCACGGTGTTCTCGCTGATGAACAGCTCCTTGGCGATCTCCCGGTTGTTCATCCCGGTCGCCACCAGCTTGAGCACCTCCAACTCCCGGTCGGTGAGCCGGGGTGCGGGCACCAGGTCCCGGTCGTCGGAGCGGCGCTGGATCATCGACTTGAACTCGGTGAGCAGCTTGGACGCCATCGACGGGCTGATCTGGGACTGCCCGTCGGCGACCGCGCGGATCGCGGTGGCGACCTCGTCGGTGGAGATCTCCTTCAGCAGGTAGCCGGTGGCGCCCGCCTTGATCGCCTCGTAGAGGTCGGCCTCCTCGTCGCTTATCGTCAACATGATGATCTTGGTGCTGGGTGCCACGTCCTTGATCGCCGTGCAGGCCTCGATCCCGCTGCGGCGCGGCATCCGGACGTCCATCAGGATGATGTCCGGCAGCAGGTCGGCAGCCTTCAGCACGGCCTCGGCGCCGTCGCCGGCCTCGCCGACGACCTTGATGTCTGGCTCCTCCGCGAGCACGATCTCCAGCCCCCGGCGGAACAACGCGTGGTCGTCCACCACCAGTACGCGGATCGGCTCACCCCGGTGCGGCGCGTACGCGGGTTCCTCCTCCGGTCCCGGTGACAGTCCGGTGACCGGCCCCGTAGCGGGCCCCAGCCCGAAGTGATCCCCCATCCGCTCCTCCCCCTTCGCGGGTCGTCGTGCGCCAATCATTCCACGCCGCGCGGCCGTTGCTGTCACCCTCCGACGCCGCCGTTCCGCATCGGGTGACCTCCCGGGCCCGCCCTCGACTCCCGCTCCACCCGCCCTGCCCCGAAACGCCGGTGACCCCGGCGGACTCGGCCGCCGGGGTCACCCCTCCAGGATTGTCTTCGGACGGTCAGTCCTCGTCGTCGCTTTCGCCGATCGCCCCGCCCGCGCCGCCGCCCGCGCCGGCCGACCCGTCGGTCTGCAGGTGGATGACGCCGTAGTGGTAGCCGTGACGGCGGTAGACGACGCTCGGCAGGCCGCTGTCCTTCTCCACGAAGAGGTAGAAGTCGTGGCCGACCAGTTCCATCTCGTACAGCGCCTGGTCCAGCGCCATGGGGGCGGCCGGGTGGGTCTTCTCCCGGACCACCAGCGGGCCTTCGCCCTCCACTTCCAGGGATCCCATCATGGTCTTGCGGACGGCCCCGTTGGTCTCGCCCTCCCGCACCGCCGTCTCCGGCAGCGCGGCCAGCGCCGCGGTCGCCTCGGCGACGCTGATGGGGGTGCGGCCGTTGCCGCCCTTGTGCACTCGGCGCCGGTCCGCGGACTTGCGCAGCTGGGCGTCGAGCTTCGCCGAGGCCAGGTCGAGCGCCGCGTACGGGTCGGCGGCGGCGGCTTCGGCCCGGATCACCGGCCCACGGGTACGGAGAGTGATCTCCACCCGCTCGGACCGGTCGGCCTGCCGCGGGTTGTGCTCCTTGGACACCTCGACGTCGAGGCTGATCACCTTGCCGTCGAACTTCTGGACCTTCTCCAGCTTCTCGGCCACGTGCTCGCGGAACCTCTTGGGCACCTCGGTCTTGCGGCCCTTGACGACGATGTCCACGCAGAACTCCGATCCCTCGTGCTGACGCCGATCCGGGTGCTACCGGACCGGACTGAGACCCAGCTGGACCAGCCCATCCACTGCCGGCCCCCCGCCCCCGCCGCCAGCGGCGGGAAACGACTGGCCCTCACCTCACTTCCTCCCCACCAGGGACGGTTGAAACCCCTTGGAGCTTTATCGAACACCTCACACGGGGTTTTCGCCTCCCCAGGCGCGGAGTCGGGTATGACCCGATACTGCGGGCGGGCGGTCAAGCTGTTGGACCCTGTCTACCCTCCTGCGAGTGAAGCACGGGTAAATACCTGGACAACACCCCCCGTACGGCGCATCCTTTGCTCACTCTCCGTGCCTGCCGTCGCCAGGAGCAGCCGTGCCACCACCCCCCACCCCCACCCGTCCGCCGTCCGCCCAAGGGCCGTTCGGCCACGCACTGGCCGGACTGCTGGACGTCCTGGTCCCGGCCCGCTGCGCCGGCTGCGGCGCCGAGCGCACCCAGCTCTGCCCGGCCTGCCGGCACGCGCTGGCCGCCACCCGGCCCGGCCCCACGCTGCTGCCCTGGGCGCACGCCGCCGCCCCGTACGCCGACCCCGTCCGGCAGTTGCTGCTCGCCCACAAGGAGCGCGGCGCGCTGCGGCTGGCGGGCCCGCTCGGCGAGGCGCTCGGCCGGGCCGTCCGCTCCGCCCTGGGGCCGCGTGCCGCTGCCGCGCCGCTGCTGCTGGTCCCGATGCCCTCGGCCCGCTCCGCCGTCCGCGCCCGCGGCCACGACCCGACGCTGCGGCTGGCCGGGGCCGCCGCCCGCTCGCTGCGCCGGTGCGGCCTGGACGCCCGGGCCGAGCCGCTGCTGCGGCACGCCCGCCCGGTCGCCGACCAGGCCGGACTGAGCGCGGCCGAGCGCCACCGCAACCTGCACGGCGCGCTCACCGTGCTGCCGCGCGCCCGGCGCGACCTGCTGGGCCGTCATCCGGTCCTGGTGGACGACCTGGTGACCACCGGCGCCAGCCTCGCCGAGGCGGCCCGGGCACTGGCGGACGCCGGACTGCCCGCCCGGGCGGGCGCCGCGGTCGCCGCCACCGCGCACCGGCCCGGCTGAGGCGCCGAGCGGCCCGACGTGGCGTCAGGGATCGGAACGTCAGGGCGTGACCGGCGGGTTCCTAGCCCGCGTAGAAGAAGGACCCGGCCTTGTCGGCCAACTGGACCTCGCGCCACTGACTGCCGATCAGCCGGTAGATCGCGCCTCCGGCCGCCGCGAGCACCGACGGCGCCTGGGCCAGGACGTTGCCCCGGGACTCGGAGGCCGAGACGGTGAGCATGTTCTCGGCCTGCAGCGTGGTGTCGGCGCTCTGCGTGCCGTCGGTGCCGATGTAGTACAGCTGCTTGATCCGGTCGGCCTCCTTGCCGAGCACCAGCAGCTGGTCGGCCTCCGCCCAGGAGACCGAGGCGACGTCGGTGAGCGAGGGGGCCGCCCGGCGCAGGCCGGTGATCCGCGCGGTCGGCGCCTCCGGGGTGCCGCCGTGCACCACCAGGCCGAAGTACAGCGAGCGGCTGGGCACGCCCGCGGTCTTGACCACCAGGGCGGCCCGGGCGCCGTCCGAGGAGATCTTCAGGGCCTGCACGGTCTGCCCGTCCAGCCCCTCGACCGCGACGGGGTACGTCCGGTTGCCGCGGACCATCACCACCCGCGGGCCCTGCGGGTTGCGGTCCACCACCCAGAGGTCGCCTCGGCCGTCCCAGCTGGGCGAGGCGAGGCCGTCCTCCTTGTCGGCGGTCTTCACCGGCGAGGTGAGCACCGGGTCGGGCAGCGCCACCGCGCTGTCCGCCAGCGGCACCGAGTAGAGCTGGTGGCCGTCCCCACTGATCGCGGCGGCCCGGGAGCCGTCCCGGTTGACGGCCATGGTGCCGAGCGGCGCCTTGCCGGCTGGCTGCGGCTTGCCGAGGACGCCGCGCACCGGCTCGCCGTTGCGCTGCTCGTCGGTGACCATCAGGAGGCCGTTGTCGGCGCGCTGGTAGTACTGCTGCGCGGGCAGCGGCCCGGCCAGGGCGCCGGGGCCGGTGGCCGGCAGGTCGTTGCGGCTGGCGAAGCAGTTGCCCCGCTGGCCCTTGAGTTCAAGCCGTTCGACCTGTCCCTTGCCCTGGTCGGCGAGGGTGTAGAAGAGCTGGGTCGCCATCCGCCGGCAGGACACCGGTTCGCTGACATCCGCCCCGCCGAGCTGCACGTGGGCGATCCGGCCGTCGTCGACGCTCACCCGGTCGACGCTGACGCCGCTCGGGAAGGACGTCCGGGCGACCGGCGCGAGCCAGGTCGAGGGCCCGGCGACCAGGGCCTTGGCGGCGGCGGTCAGCGGGTCTGTCCGGCGCCGCAGGTAGATCGGGTCGGGGATCAGGACCTGCTGGCCGGCGCTCCCGGTGACGGTCGAGGACGGGTCCGGCGTGGTGTAGAAGTACCGGTCGACCTGGCGGTAGCTGTTGTTGAAGTTGGTCTCGTTCATGATCACGCCGGCCGGCAGCTTGTCGATCCGCCACTCGCCGTCCTTCTCCCGGACGAGGGTGAAGTCGGCCGAGACGTCCCGCTGCCCCTCGGCCAGGTACGAGTGCTTCTCGTCGATCCTGGCGATCAGCGACCCGGTCACCGTCGCGGAGACGCTGGTGTCGGTGTCGGCGATCTCCTGGCCGGCCGGGAGGTTCGGGGTGGCGGCGGAGAGCACCTGGATGCCGGCGTCCGGGTTCCAGTGCGCGGAGGCGTTCTCGGTGAGGTACTGGCGCGCGGTCTCGTACCCCTCGTCGGCGGTCACCGCGTCCAGGAACCCGGTCAGCAGGGCGCGCGGCTTGGCGCCCTTGGCCGGTGCCACCGGGTAGACCTTGGCCTGCAGGTTCTTGTCGGCCGCCCCCTGCGACAGCTCCACCCGGGAGATGCCGCCGGAGTCCGGCATGGCCGCGCAGCCGCTCGCCACCAGGGCGCCGAGCACCACGCCGGCCACCGCCGTGAACCGCGGCTCAGTCCTGCTGCTCGTCCTTCGCACGCTGCGACCCCTCCAGGTCCGTCCCGCCCGTCCCATCCGTCACGTCCGGCTCCGCCGTCCGCTGTGCCACCGACGGCCGTCCGGGCGTCGGGTCCACCATCACCTGGGCGCCGGTGGCACCGTACCCGCTCCCCGCCGTCCGGACGTCCGAGGGGTCCGCGCGCGGCCCTTCGGGCAGCCGGCGCTTGCCCAGGTCGGGGCCGATGTTCAGCACCCCGCCGAGCCCGCTGCCGAAGCCGTTGACGGGCCCCTCCGGCGTCTCCGCCTGCTCCTCGGCCGCGGTCATCGCGGTCGCGCCGGGCGGGCTGATCGCCCGCCGGTACGGCACGCCGTAGGTGCCCAGGCCCCGGTTGTTGCGGGAGTCCTCCGGCTCCAGCCGGAACGGCGCCCGGCTGATCTCGCCGCCCCGGGTGCGCGGCAGGGTGAGCCGGAAGTGCGAGCCGCCGCCGGGCTCGCCCCAGGCCTGCAGCCAGCCGCCGTGCAGGTGCGCGTCCTCGACCGCGATGGACAGGCCGAGGCCGGTGCCGCCGGTGGTCCGCACCCGGGACGGGTCGGCCCGCCAGAACCGGTGGAACACCCGGGACGCCTCGCCCGGCTTGAGGCCGATGCCGTAGTCGCGCACGCCGACCGCGACCGCGCCGTCGGCCGAGCCCAGCCGGACCACCACGTCGCGTCCCTCGCCGTGCTCCAGGGCGTTGACCACCAGGTTGCGCAGGATGCGCTCGATCCGGCGGGAGTCCACCTCGGCGACGACCGGCTCGCCGTCGCCGCGGATCACCACCGCACTGCCCTTGGCCTGGGCCAGCGGGTCGGCGGCCTCCACCACCCGGGCGACGATGTCGCGCAGGTCGACCGGCTCGCCGTCCAGGATCGCGGCGCCGGCGTCGAAGCGGCTGATCTCCAGCAGGTCGGCGAGCAGCGACTCGAAGCGGTCCAGCTGGCCCTGCAACAGCTCCGCCGAGCGGGCCGCCATCGGGTCCAGGTCCTCGCGGCTGTCGTAGATGAGGTCCGCGGCCATCCGGACCGTGGTCAGCGGGGTGCGCAGCTCGTGCGAGACGTCCGAGACGAAGCGCCGCTGCACCCGGGACAGCTCCTCCAGCTGGCGGATCTGGGCCTGGAGGGCATTGGCCATCCGGTTGAACGACTCGCCGAGGCGGGCGATGTCATCCGTGCCGGTGACCTTCATCCGCTCTTCCAGGTGCCCGTCGGCGAGCCGCTCGGAGATGCCGGCGGCCATCCGGACCGGGGTGACCACCTGGCGCACCACGACCCAGGCGATGCCGCCCATCAGGATCACCACGAACACGCCGGCGGTCGCCAGGGTGCCGGTGATCAGGTCGAGGGTGTCGGTCTCCTGGCCGAAGGAGAACACGTAGAACATCTGGTAGCTGTTGCCGGCCGGGCCGGTGAACTGCATGCCGAGGGCCAGCCCGGGCTCGGTCCGCTCGTCGGCCCGGTGGATCCGGGCCGGCTGGTCGAACATCTGGCCGGGCTCGGAGTGGACCCTGTCCCGCAGGGTGTCGGGGACGCTGCTGGGCAGGATGTCGCCCGAGAAGCGCGGCGCGAAGCCGTTCTCCGGGACGATGGCGTCGGTGCCGGCGGCCATCGCGATCACCGAGTAGACGGTCTGCCCGCTCGCGGCCAGGTCGTTGACCTGCCGCAGCAGCCAGGTGCCGGTCTCCTCGATGGTGGGGTCGGGCGTGGCGCCGACCCGCAGCCGCTGGTCCTTCGCCTCGTCGATCTTCTTCAGTTCCGCCTGGAACCCGATCCTGGCCTGCTCGCGGGCGGCCGCCATCTTGGTGCCGAGCAGGCCGGTGCGCACCTGCGCCATCACGACCACGCCGAGCACCAGGACGACCGCGATGGACGCGAGCAGCGAGACCGCCACCACGCGCAGCTGGATCGACCGGCGGTACAGCGCCGTCACCCGGCGCGCGGGCCGACGCAGCTGACGGGTCAGCAGCGCGAACGCGGCCGCCCGGCGCCGGCGGCGGGTGGTCGAACTCAGCACGGACCCGCGAACCGCGTCGGCCCCGTCGGTCGCGGAACCCGACGGGGCTTCGTCAGCCAGGTGCGTCACGTCAGCTGGGTCCGGCCTTGTAGCCGACGCCACGGACGGTCACCACGATCTCGGGGCGCTCCGGGTCCTTCTCGATCTTGGACCGCAGGCGCTGCACGTGGACGTTGACCAGGCGGGTGTCCGCCGCGTGCCGGTAGCCCCAGACCTGCTCCAGCAGCACCTCACGGGTGAACACCTGCCAGGGCTTGCGGGCCAGCGCGACCAGCAGGTCGAACTCCAGCGGGGTCAGCGGGATGCCCCGGCCGTCCCGCTTCACCGAGTGGCCGGCCACGTCGATCACCAGGTCGCCGATGGTCAGCTGCTCGGGCGTCGGCTCCTCGGCGCGGCGCAGCCGGGCACGCACCCGGGCCACCAGCTCCTTGGGCTTGAACGGCTTGGTGACGTAGTCGTCGGCACCCGACTCCAGGCCCACCACGACGTCGACCGTGTCGGTCTTCGCGGTCAGCATGACGATCGGAATGCCGGACTCCGCCCGGATCTGCCGGCAGACGTCGATACCGTCCCGACCGGGCAGCATCAGGTCGAGCAGGACCAGGTCGGGCTTGGTCTCCCGGAACGCAGCTAGCGCCCTGTCCCCATCCGCGACGAAAAACGGCTCAAAACCCTCACCACGCAGCACGATACCGAGCATCTCGGCCAGTGCGGAGTCGTCATCAACGACGAGGACGCGTCCCTTCATGCGTCCATCCTCTCATTACCGGATTGTGACCTGCCGCACAGCAGTGCCAATGCTCCACAACGGCCAACTCCCCCACCGGTTAATTCCGGCCATACCGGGCGAATGTGCCCGGCCGGAACGTCTTCGAACGGCCCGCGGCCCACCGCCCGACCACCGGAAGGCCCCCGTTTCCGATCAGCGGCCGGATACCCATGGGGCCTCCCCAGGCCCCATGGCACGATGGGCGCTGCGCGCGGGCGAAAGATCCGCCCGGAACCGCGCCCGTGACGCCCCTCCGAGGAGCAGTGATGACCGACACTCCGGGCTGGGCCTCGCCCGGCTCGCCCGAGCCGCCCCGCGACGACGCCCGGCCCCCGGCCGACGCGCCCGCCGCCGTGCCCGGGCCGTCGGCACCACCGCAGGGCGCCCCCGCCCCGGCCCCTGGCTGGAGCGGTCAACAGACCCGGCCCGACTGGAGCCGGCCCGCACCGGGCGGCCACCACCCCTACGGCTGGGGCGCTCCGCAGAGCCCCAAGCCCGGCGTCATCCCGCTGCGCCCGCTCGGACTCGGCGAACTCCTCGACGGCTCCGTCGCCACCATCCGCAAGCACTGGCGGACGACCCTCGCCCTCTCCCTCGGCATCGCCGTCGTCGAGCAGGCCGGCAACGTCGCCGCCCAGCTGCTGGTCAAGGGCAAGACCGGCCCCGCCACCCAGGTGACGACCATGCTGGCCTCGATGCCGCTGACGGTGCTGCTCGGCGTGGTCGCCACCGCGCTGCTCACCATGGTCGTCAGCCGCGCCGTCCTCGGGCAGTCCGCGAACGCCGGGGACGCCTGGCGCGACGCCCGCCGCCGGCTGCCGCAGCTGCTCGGGCTGACCCTGCTCACCGGCCTGATGTCCGGCGGTGTGGTGCTGCTCGGCTTCAGCCCCTGGTACTTCTACGCCTCCGGCTCGGCGGGCGCCCCCGAGACGGAGGCCCTGCTGTTCCTCGTCGGCATCCTGACCATCCCGGTCGGGTTCTGGCTGTGGATCCGGTTCAGCCTGGCCGCCCCCGCCCTGATGCTGGAGAAGCAGGGCGTGCGGACCGCGCTGTCCCGCTCCCGGCGGCTGACCCTCGGCTCCTGGTGGCGCATCTTCGGCATCTCGCTGCTCGGCGAGGTGCTGACCTTCATCGTCGCCATGGTCATCGCGATCCCGTTCCGCTTCGCCGGACTCGTCCTCGGCTTCAGCGACCTCGACCGCCAGGTCGACCTCAGCTCGGCCCACGAGCCCACCGCGATGCTGATCACCACCGCGATCGCCGGCATCATCGCCGCCACCCTCACCATCCCCTTCCGGGCCGCCCTCGGCGTCCTCATCTACGTCGACCAGCGGATCCGCCGCGAGGCCCTGGACATCGAACTCGCCCGCGCCGCCGGCCTCGCCGAGTCCGGCGCCACCGGCCGGGGCGACCAGGCCGGCCGACCCCCCGCGAGGCGCTGACCCGGATGCCTACCTGGGGGGACAGGCTCCTCGTCGCGGGCGGCGCCCCGGTCACCGTCCCGCGTGACCCGGCCCGCGACGCCGCCCGCGACGAGCTGCTCAACGCCGAGTACCACAAGCACGACCCGAGCGTCCTGGAACGGGTCATGACCTGGCTCAACGACCACATCACCGACGCGCTCGACAGCATCTCCGGCAACGGCACCAGCGGCACCACCGGCCTGGTGCTCTTCCTGATCGTCGCCCTGCTGATCGGTGCCGCCCTCTGGTGGCGCCTCGGCGCGCCACGGCGCGCGGCCCGCACCGTCCTCGACGTCTACGGCGTCGAAGGACCGCGCGGCGCCGGCCAGTACCGGGCCGACGCCGAACGGCACGCCGCCGCCGGGCACTGGAACGAAGCCGTCCGCGCGCAGATGCGAGCCCTGGTCCGGGCCCTGGAGGAACGCACCCTGCTCGACGTCCGACCCGGCCGCACCGCCGACGAGGCCGCCACCGAGGCCGGCCGGGCCCTGCCCGACCACGCCGCCGCCCTGGCCGCCGCCGCCCGCACCTTCGACGACATCGCCTACGGCGAGCGCACCGCCGACCAGGCCGCGTACCAGCTGCTGCGCGAGCTCGACCGCACCATGGAACGCGCCCGCCCGGCCCTGGGAGGAGCGGCATGACCAGCACCGCCCCCGCGCCGCCCGCGCCGCAGCCGCCCGCCACCCCTGCCCCCGGCGGGCCGGCCACGACCAGCCTCGCCCCCACCCGCCGGGGCCTCTGGCGCCGGGCCCGCTGGTACCTGCTCGTCCTCGCCGTCCTGCTGATCGGCGCCACCGCCGTGGCCGCCCTCGGCCAGGACCGCCGCTACCCGCCGCTCGACCCGCGCTCCTACGACCAGGACGGCAGCCACGCCGTCCTCGCGCTGCTCGAACGCCAGGGCCTCAAGACCGACCTCACCACCGACCTCACCGGCCACCCGGACGGCGCCGACACCCTCGTCCTGCCCGAGCCCGACCTGCTCGGCCCCGCCGAACTGCGCGCCGTCGCCGCAGCCCGGCACAGCCGGCTCGTCCTCGTCGCCCCCGGCCCGGCCGCGCTCAGCGCCCTGGCCCCCGGCATCCGCCCCTCCGACGAGGACGGCGGGCCCTCCTACGCCTCCGTCCGCAGCACCGCCGCACAGTGCCCGCTCACCGAGGCCGTGCGGGCCGGCAGCGCCGAGATCGGCGGAATGCTCTACACCAGCGGCAGCCGCGGCGCCGGCTGCTACCCGCGCGGCCACGGCTACCCGCTGGTCAGCGCCCCGACCGCCGGCGGCGACGTCATCGTGCTCGGCACCGGCGACTTCCTCCACAACGAGCAGCTCGCCAAGGACGGCAACGCCGCCCTCGCCCTCGGCCTGCTCGGCTCCCAGCCCCGCCTCACCTGGCACCTGCCCGACTACAGCGCCCCGCTCGCCCAGGGCACACGGGACAAGACCTTCGGCGACTACATCCCGGACGGCTGGCGCTGGGCCGGCTACCAGCTCGCCGTCGCCGCCGTCCTGACCGCCCTCTGGCGCGGCCGCCGACTCGGCCCCGTGATCAGCGAGAACCTGCCCGTGGTGGTCCGCGCCGCCGAGACCACCGAGGGCCGCGCCCGGCTCTACCGCCGCGCCAAGGCCCGCGGCCGCGCCGCCGAGGCCCTGCGCCGGGCCGCCGCGCACCGCCTCGCCCCGGCCCTGGGCGTCCCGCTCCACGCCGGCGCGCCCGACCCCGACACCCTCTGCGCGGCCGTGGCCGACCGCCTCCCCGAGCAGCCCGCCGGCGACGTCCGGGCCCTCCTCTTCGGCCCGCCCCCGACCGACGACACCGCACTGCTGCGGCTCGCCGACGACCTCGACGCCCTCGAAAGGCAGGTACGGAACCCGTGACCGAACAGGCCACCGCCACCCCGTCCAGCACCCCCGGCGCGGCGGCTGCCACCCCGGGCACCCCCGACACCGCCGCCGACCCGCGCGCCGCACTCACCGCCCTGCGCGCCGAGATCGGCAAGGCCGTGGTCGGCCAGGACGCCGCCGTCACCGGCCTCGTCGTCGCCCTGCTCTGCGGCGGCCACGTCCTGCTGGAGGGCGTCCCCGGCGTCGCCAAGACCCTGCTGGTCCGCACCCTGTCCACCGCGCTCAACCTGGACACCAAGCGCATCCAGTTCACCCCCGACCTGATGCCCGGCGACGTCACCGGCTCCCTCGTCTACGACGCCCGGACCGCCGAGTTCTCCTTCCAGCCCGGCCCGGTCTTCACCAACCTGCTGCTCGCCGACGAGATCAACCGCACCCCGCCGAAGACCCAGGCCGCCCTGCTGGAGGCCATGGAGGAGCACCAGGTCACGGTCGACGGCGTGCCGCGCGCGCTGCCCGTCCCGTTCCTGGTCGCCGCGACCCAGAACCCGGTCGAGTACGAGGGCACCTACCCGCTGCCCGAGGCCCAGCTGGACCGCTTCCTGCTCAAGCTGGTCCTGCCGCTGCCCGACCGGGACCAGGAGTTCCAGGTCCTGTCCCGGCACGCCGCCGGCTTCGACCCCCGCGACCTCGCCGCCGCCGGCGTCCGCCCGGTCGCCGGGCCCGCGCACCTCGCCGCCGCCCGCGAGCAGATCGCCAAGCTGACCGTCTCCCCCGAGATCCTCGCGTACATCGTCGACCTCTGCCGGGCCACCCGGCAGTCCCCGTCGCTGTCCATCGGCGTCTCGCCGCGCGGTGCCACCGCCCTGCTGGCCGCCTCGCGCGCCTGGGCCTGGCTCGCCGGCCGCGACTACGTCACCCCCGACGACGTCAAGGCCCTGGCCCTGCCCACCCTGCGGCACCGCGTCGCGCTGCGCGCCGAGGCCGAGATGGAGGGCGTCACCGCCGACTCCGTCATCCAGGCCGTGCTCGCCCAGACGCCCGCCCCCCGCTGAACCGCCCGTTCCCGAAGGAGCGCACCGCATGGCCCTCACCGGGCGAACCGCCCTGCTCGCCGCGCTCGGCACGCTCGTCGTGGGCCTGTTGCTGCCGTCCTGGGCCGGGATCGGCCTCGTCACCGGTGCCGTGCTGCTCGCCGCCGTGATCGACCTGGCGCTCGCCGCCCCCGTCCGCAGTCTGGAACTCGGCCGGGGCGGCGACACCACCGTCCGGCTCGGCGAACCCGCCTCCGTCGAACTGACCGTCACCAACCCCTCCGGGCGGCCCCTCCGGGCCCGGATCCGCGACGCCTGGGCCCCCTCCGCCTGGCGGCCGGGCACCGCCGAGGCCGCCTCCCGGCACACCCTGCACGTCCCCGCCGGCGAGCGGCGCCGGGCCGTCACCGTGCTCACCCCGACCCGCCGCGGCGACCACCACGCCCGGCGGGTGACGGTCCGTTCGCTCGGGCCGCTCGGCCTGGCCGGCCGTCAAGGCTCGCACCACCTGCCCTGGACGGTCCGCGCCCTGCCCCCGTTCAACAGCCGCAAGCACCTGCCCTCCCGGCTCGCGCGGCTACGCGAACTCGACGGCCGCACCTCGGTCCTGACCCGCGGCCAGGGCACCGAGTTCGACTCCCTGCGCGAGTACCTGCCCGGCGACGACGTCCGCTCCATCGACTGGCGGGCCAGCGCCCGCCGCAACACCGTCGCCGTCCGCACCTGGCGCCCCGAACGCGACCGGCACATCCTCGTCGTCCTCGACACCGGCCGCACCTCCGCCGGCCGGGTCGGCGACGCGCCCCGCCTCGACGCCGCCCTCGACGCCGCCCTGCTGCTCACCGCCCTCGCCACCCGCGCCGGCGACCGGGTCGACCTGCTCGCCCACGACGCCCGCAAGCGCGCCGCGGTCGCCGGCAGCTCGCCCAGCGAGATCCTGCCGGCCTTCACCAACGCGATGGCCTCCCTCCAACCGGCCCTGCACGAGACCGACATGCGCTCGCTGGTATCCACCGCCCTCAAGATGGCACCGCACCGCTCGCTGATCGTCCTGCTCACCGGCCTCGACACGGCCCCGGTCGAAGACGGCCTGCGCCCGCTGCTGCCGCTGCTCACCAAGCGCCACGAGGTGGTCCTGGCCTGCGTCGCCGACCCCCACCTGGACGCCCTCGCCGCCGGCCGCGGCACCCTGGAAGCCGTCTACGGCGCCGCCGCCGCCGAACAGACCCGCGCCGACCGCCGCGCCACCGCCGACCTCCTCACCCGCCACGGCGTCACCGTCCTCGACGCCTCCCCCGCCCAGCTCGCCCCCGCCCTCGCCGACACCTACCTCGCGCTCAAGGCCGCCGGCCGCCTCTGAGCCTCGCCCGTACGGGCGGTCCCGCCTCTTGGTCCCGTTCCTTGGTCCCGTCGTACGGTCGCGTTCCTTGGTCACGTTCCTTGGTCACGTTCCTTGGTCACGTCGTACGGTCCCGTCCCTTCAACGGGCAGCCCGTGGTGACGCCGCGCCACCTGCCTGGTCCGTCAGCGAGGCCGACGGGCGTTCAGCCGGGCGGCCTGGCGCATGAGGTGATCGCGCTCGGCGAGGTTGGGGGCCTGGTGGGCCGCCTCGGCATACAGCCGGGCCGCCGTCTCCAAGTCACCGTCGTGCTCGTGGAGGTACGCCGCCACCGCCGTGTGGCGGGGCAGCGAACCGTCCAGCTCCCCGAGCGCCGCCAGCCCGGCGCGCGGCCCGTCGGCCTCACCGACGGCCACCGCGCGGTTGAGCCGGACGACCGGGCTCTCGGTCAGGCGGGCGAGCTCGTCGTACCACTCGACGATCTGCACCCAGTCGGTCTCCCCGGCGGTGGGCGCGTCGGCGTGGAGGGCCGCGATGGCGGCCTGGGCCTGGAACTCGCCCAGCCGGTCGCGGCCCAGGGCCGCTTGCAGGATCCCGACGCCCTCGACGATCAACCCGGTGTCCCACCGGCCACGGTCCTGCTCGGCGAGCGGCACCAGGCTCCCGTCGGACGCGGTCCGGGTCCCGCGCCGGGCATGGTGGAGCAGCATCAGGGCGAGCAGCCCCGCCACCTCGGGGTGGTCGATCACCTCCGCGAGCTGCCGGGTCAGCCGGATGGCCTCGGCGGCGAGGTCGACGTCCCCGGAGTAGCCCTCGTTGAAGACCAGGTAGAGGACGCGCAGCACGGTGGCGACATCGCCGGGCCGGTCGAACCGCACCCCCGAGACGGTCCGCTTGGCCCGACTGATGCGCTGCGCCATCGTCGCCTCGGGCACCAGGTAGGCCTGGGCGATCTGTCGGGTGGTCAGCCCGCCCACGGCGCGCAACGTGAGCGCGACCGCCGACGACGGCGTCAACGACGGGTGCGCGCACAGGAAGTAGAGCTGGAGCGTGTCGTCCAGCGCGGACGCGGGCCACGGCTCCGGTTCCCCGTCGACCCGGTCCTCGCGTCGGCGGCGGGCCGCGTCCGCCCGGGCCGCGTCGAGGAACCGGCGCCAGGCCACGGTGACCAGCCAGCCCTTGGGGTCCCGCGGCGGATCGGCCGGCCAGACGCGGACCGCCTCGACCAGCGCGTCCTGCACGGCATCCTCGGCCGCCGCGAAGTCGGCTCCGCGGCGGACGAGGATACCGAGCACGCTCGGCGCGAGGCTCCGGAGCAGGACTCCGTCCACCGGCGAGGTCACTCGGTGACGGTGGGCGGCGCGGCCAGGAACGGACGCAGCTCCAGCCACTCGTGGATCGGCCGCCCGCCCGCCCCGGGAGCGGCCGACAGTTCCCCGGCCAGCTCGACGGCGCGCTCGTAGCTGTCGACGTCGATCACCATCCAGCCGGCGATCAAGTCCTTGGTCTCGGCGAACGGGCCGTCGGTCACCGGCGGGCGCCCCTCGCCGTCGTACCGGACGAACGTCCCCTCGGGAGCGAGCGCCTGGCCGTCGACGAACTCGCCGGTCTTCTCCAACCGGTCCGCGAAGTCCTGCATGTACCGCACGTGCGCCGAGATCTCCTCGGGCGTCCATCGGTCCATGGGCACGTTGTTGACCGGAGCCGGGGCGCCTCGGTAGTGCTTGAGCAGCAGGTACTTGGCCATGATGTTCTCCTCGGTGCTGGTGCGACCCATTGTGGCCGCGCTCACCCCGGGGACGGAGCCAGCCACGGGTTCTCGACATGGCCGGCCGAACTTTTTTGAACTTTCGTGGGGACCCTCGTGGGAGCCCTGGTGAGGTGCTCCTGTGGGCCGGAAACGCAAAGAATCCCCATCCGGTTTCCCGGATGGGGGTTCTCTGTGAATGATTGTTCGGCGGCGTCCTACTCTCCCACAGGGTCCCCCCTGCAGTACCATCGGCGCT